>JACQBY010000005.1 GCA_016201875.1 Nitrospirota bacterium | reverse complement strand
GACGGGCTCTTTTTAGAAGTCCACCCCGATCCCGACCATGCCCCGTCGGACGGGCCGAATATGATTACCCCGGACGGCCTTGATAAACTCCTGTCGCAGGTCAAACGGATCGAATCGGCGTTGGCCCAAAAATAGGTTCTGGTTCTATTCTTATGGATATCATTCAATCAGGAATAAAAGTTCTGCAGATCGAAGCGGAGGCGCTTAGCCGGTTAATTGCCCGGATCGACCGGCGTTTTGTCGATGCCGTCAACGCGCTTCACCGGTGCGAGGGGCGGGTCGTCGTCTCCGGCATGGGAAAATCGGGCATCATCGGCAAGAAAATTTCCGCCACCCTGGCCAGCACCGGGACCCCCTCTTTTTTTCTCCATCCGGCCGAAGGGCTTCATGGCGATATCGGGATGATCTCCAGGGGAGACGTTCTTCTGGCCATCTCCAACAGCGGCGAGACCGAAGAGCTGCTTAAAATTCTTCCATCCATTAAACGGCTCGGCCTTTTTCTGATTTCAATGACCGGAAATTCAAGATCAGCGCTTGCCAGAGAGAGCGATGTCACCCTCGATATCAGCGTTAAAGAGGAAGCCGGGGCGATGGGAATTGTTCCGACCGCCAGCACCACGGCCACCCTGGCCATGGGAGATGCCCTTGCCGTGGCCCTCTTTGAACTCAGAGGGATCCAGGAGGCCGATTTTGCCTTTTTCCATCCGGGCGGAATGCTCGGAAGAAGACTCCTCCTGCGGGTCAAAGATGTCATGCACCGGGGGGATGATATTCCCGCGGTCAAAGAAGAGGCTACGTTTAAAGACGCTCTTTTTGAAATGACCCGGAAAAAAATGGGGATGACGACGGTGACCGATGGGGACGGGAAACTGACCGGAGTGATCACCGACGGCGATTTGAGGCGCCTCCTTGAAAAAGAAGAACAGGTCTTTAGAAAAAAAGCAAAAGAGCTGATGAGCAAAAAACCGAAAACGATCGATGAAAATGCCCTTGCGGCAAAGGCGGTTCAGGTGATGGAAAGCTTTTCGATCACCGTCCTTCCGGTAACGGGAGAAAACGGGGAGATGACCGGGGTAGTCCATCTCCATGACCTCTTAAAAATCGGAGTGGTTTAAATCTCAGTCCGCTTCTGAAAAAAACCTGAATTGCTCAAGGAATGATGAACCGCGAATTAATCGAGAGAGCCGATAAAATAAAGTTTTTTCTGATGGATGTGGACGGTGTTTTAACCGATGGGCGTCTTTATTACGACGACGGCGGGAAAGAGACCAAAGTCTTCCATATCCATGACGGTCATGGGATCCGTTTAATGCATGAAGCCGGAATAAAAGTAGGAATCCTGTCGGGAAGAAAATCAAAAGCGGTGGAAATCAGGGCAAAAGAGTTATCGATTGAAGAGTGCCACCTCGGAGTGGCCGATAAAATCGGACGTTTTAATGAAATCCTCAAGAAGCATCATATAGACGAGTCCGAAGTTGCCTATATCGGAGATGACCTCCCTGATTTGCCGGTCTTAAAAAAGGCCGGATTATCGATTTCGGTCGCAAGCGGGATCGATGAAGTCAAAGACCATGTTCACTGGGTCACCAGGAGGCCGGGGGGGCTTGGAGCGGTCAGGGAAGCCATTGATTTTATTCTATCGGCCAAAAAAGGAGAAAAGAAAAAAAATCAGGTTGGATTTTTCAAGAAATGAAACAAAAGGCGGTCAGATGGATCATTGTCGTCAGCCTGAAGGGGCTTTCATTTCTCTTTTATCTTTTGCCATGGAAAGCCGCGCTCCGGGGCGGCGGTTTTTTGGGGAGAATGGCCTTCCGGTTTTTGAAAAGAGAACGATCCCGGGCGTTGAACAACTTTACGATGGCGTTTGGCGGCCGATACAACGACCTGGAAAAAAACAAGATCGTCCGGAGGAGTTTTGAAAATCTCGGAAAAAACCTGGCCGAAGTTTTAAAGTTCCGGCAGATCAATAAAAAAAATATCGATCAGAAAGTGACGTTCAAAGGAGAAGCGAGTTTAAAACAGGCTTTTGCCAATGGACAGGGGATTGTTTTTGTGACCGCCCATTTTGGCAACTGGGAGCTGATGGGGGCCGCCCTCTCGATCAAAGGGTATCCGACCAATGTCATTGCCGCGCCGCTTTATGATCCCAGGCTTGATCAGATCATGAACGGTTATCGGATGATCCATGGCGTACAGACCATTACAAGGGGAGAAGAGCGGAGCGGAAGAAGGATACTCTCTTCCTTAAAAAAAAATCAGATCCTCGGCCTGCTGATCGACCAGGATATTGATGCCGACGGAGTTTTCGTAAACTTTTTTAACCGGAAAGCCTATACCCCTTCGGGAGCCGCCTCTCTGGCGTTAAAGAGCGGGGCCTCTGTCATTTTCGGTTTTATCCGGAGAGAGGAAAACGACCATCATACGATTACGCTCGAAGGGCCGGTTCCCCTGATCCGGAACGGAAGCATGGAACAGAATATCCATGACAATACCGCTTATTTCACAAAAGTGATTGAAGAAAATATCAACCGTTATCCTGATCAATGGGTCTGGATGCATAACCGGTGGGAAACAGAACAGCCCCTCCAATCTCATGAATCTTCCTAATTTTCTCACGGTCCTCCGGATCGCGCTCATTCCTCTCTTTGTGTTTATCTATTCGGACCCGACCCCCCTCCGTTCTTTTCTGGCAACGGTTACCTTTTTAATTGCTTCTCTGACAGACTTCCTTGACGGTTATCTGGCTCGCAAGCGGGGAGAGATCACCAATTTCGGGAAATTGATGGACCCGATAGCCGACAAGCTTTTGATTATCTCGGCGCTTCTTATACTCGTCTATTTTCAAAAAGTTTCTGTCTGGATCGCCATCATCCTGATCGGCAGGGAAATGGCTGTGACCGGCCTTCGGGCTGTCGCAACGCTGGACGGGGTCATCATTCCGGCAGACAAATGGGGAAAATATAAAATGGGAGCGCAAATCACAGCGGCGGCGCTTCTCCTCTGGGACCTCGGCGAGCCTCTGAATTTTCACCTTCTGGGGACCCTTTTTCTCTGGATTGCCCTGGGGCTTTCTCTCTATTCCGGTTTTTTATACTTTGTGAACTATGCCAGACAGGCTTATAAATAAATTTTATTTAGATTTTGGAGATCCCTAGTGGAATCATTCATCCTTCCAGGCATTATTCTGACCCTCGCGTCGTTTTTAATCGGAGGAATCCCTTTTGGCGTTATTCTTTCTAAAACGTTCTGGAAAGTCGATCCCCGAAAAGGGGGGAGCGGCGGCATTGGTTTTACCAATGTCATGCGGCAGGTCGGGGAAAAAGCGGCTTTTCTAACCCTCCTGTTTGATACTTTAAAAGGGACATTCCCTGTTTTATTGGCCCGGCACTATACCGCGGATCCCTTCTGGATTTCGGGGGTTGCCCTTGCGGCGGTTTTAGGCCATATTTTATCGGTCTTTCTCAAATTTAAAGGGGGAAAAGGGGTGGCCACCGGGTTTGGCGTTCTTCTCGGGATTTCTCCGGCCGTTGCAGTTTTTACCTTTATCATCTGGAACGGTGTTTACTTTATCTGGAAATATTCTTCACTGGGAGGGCTCGTCTCATTCGGGATTCTTCCCCTGACCTTTTTTCTTTTTGGAGAGCGGGCGTATCTCCCTTTTTCACTTATTCTGCTGGCCTTGATCTATTTCAAGCATATCGATAATATTAAAAGGCTGGTTCAGGGAACCGAGCACAGGATGTCTAAAAAATCAAAGTCCTGATCCCTTCTTAAAAGTCAGGGTTTTCAATGTTTTCCAATGGTTTGACTTTTAAATTCAAACCTGATAATTTAAGTAAAGGATTGCGGGGCGTAGCGCAGACCGGTAGCGCACTCCGTTCGGGACGGAGGGGTCGAAGGTTCAAATCCTTTCGCCCCGATTATAGTTGGGGGCCTTCGAGAAATGTACTCTCAATGCCCCCAATCCCCACGCTCGTACTGGCAAAGCCAGATACTTGCTTTTTATATTTGGGGGCCTTCGAGAAATGTACTCTCAATGCCCCCAATCCCTCTGCTTGTACTGCCAAAGCAGATAGGTTTTTTTTTATTTGAGGGATGGATGGACGAAGAATGGGAAAAAGATCTGGCTTCTGAATCTGCTGAATCTTCGGAATCGGCAGAGGAAGGAGTCACGCTTCCTGAAGGGGGAGTGATCTTCGAAGGAGAGTCTTCTCTTACGGAGGAAGAGCCCGAAAAAGATTACTCCGGCGGGATGGATGCGATGAAAAGTTACCTGAAAGACATCCGCAAAGCCTCCCTCCTTACTTTTGACCAGGAACAGGCTCTCGCTAAACGAATAGAAAAAGGGGACGAAACGGCCCGGGCGCAAATGATCGAAGCCAATTTAAGGCTGGTGGTCAGCATCGGAAAACGGTATATGAACCGCGGCATGCCATTTGCCGATGTGATTGAAGAAGGAAACATCGGCCTGATCAAAGCGGTCGAAAAATTTGAATATAAAAGAGGGTTCAAGTTCAGCACCTATGCGTCGTGGTGGATCCGGCAGTCGATAGAAAGAGCGATTATCAATCAGGTTAAACTTATCCGGCTCCCTGTTCATGTGGTCGAAAGGGTCAACGACTATTTAAATGTTGTGGAGGAACTGGTGCAGGAGCTCGATCGCGATCCGACTCCGAACGAAGTCTCAAGGCGAATGGGAGTTCCCGAAGCGGATGTCATCGATATCCGCAAGATTATCCGCAAGACCTATTCCCTCGACAGCCCCATCAGTTACGCAAATGAAACTTCTCTGAAAGATGTCATCGAAGACCAGGCGGAAATTTCTCCCTATAAAAGGGCTGAAGGGGTCAAACGCCGCGAAGATTTGATGAAATGGATCAGCAAGCTCAAAGACACCGAAAAGCAGGTCCTGATGCTCCGGTTTGGTTTAGACGGCGGAAATCCGCAGACCCTCGAGGAAATCGGGGTCTATTTCGGGCTGACCAGAGAGCGTGTCCGACAGATTGAAAGCAGCGCCCTGGGAAAATTAAAAGAGATGATCTCTTCCCGGTCGATCACCCAGGATGAAATTTTATAATGAAGAAAAAGCCAGCGAGCAAAGCGAGCGAGAGGGGAAGGTTCCATCCGGCTCCGCCGGTGGAAGGGGCGACGCGAGCCCCTTTAACGAAGAAAAAGCCAGCGAGCAAAGCGAGCGAGAGGGGAAGGTTCCGTTCCATCCGGCTCCGCCGGTGGAAGGGGCGACGCGAGCCCCTTTAACGAAGAAAAAGCCAGCGAGCAAAGCGAGCGAGAGGGGAAGGTTCCATCCGGCTCCGCCGGTGGAAGGGGCGACGCGAGCCCCTTTAATAGACTTAAAATCGACCATCAGGGGAATCCCCGATTATCCTAAAAAAGGAATTTACTTTTACGATGTGACGACCCTTTTAAAAGAAGGGGATGCGTTTGCCCATGCCATCGATCTGATGGTCGAACCTTTTAAAAAAATGGGGATTCAAAAAGTCGTCGGCATCGAATCGAGAGGTTTTATCCTGGGAGCTCCGGTAGCCTATCACCTGCGGGCCGGTTTCGTTCCGGTCAGAAAACCTGGAAAACTTCCATTCGAAACGTTTGAAGTCAAATATGACCTTGAATACGGGAGCGACGGGTTAGCCATCCATCAGGATGCCATCCATAAAGGAGAAAAGGTCTTAATCGTTGATGACCTTCTCGCCACGGGCGGGACCTGCGCCGCCGCCGTGGAGTTAATTGAAAAGCTCGGCGGGATCCTCTCAGGGATTGTTTTTCTCATAGAATTAAAAGATCTCAACGGAAGAGCCAAACTCAAGAACCACTCCATCACCTCCCTCCTCACCTATTAAAACAATCGATTTTAATGCATGTCAATCCTTACCCCCTCGGGTGAAATTCCTGGTGAATTTTTTTAAGCCTCTCCCGCGTAATATGGGTATAGATCTGGGTGGTGGAGATATTCGAATGCCCCAGTAAGGCCTGGACCGACCGTAAATCGGCTCCCCTTTCAAGAAGATGGGTTGCAAACGAATGCCTGAGGGTATGGGGAGAAAAAGGGCGGCTGATGCCGAGTTGAACGGCCCGCTTTTTGAGGAGATACCAGAACGCCTGACGGGAGAGCCCTTTTCCCGACCAGGTGAGAAAAAGAATCTCGGAGTTTTTTTCTTTTAAAAATTTCGGCCGTTCCTTTGCGATATATTCCCTTAATTTATCGACAGCAGGCTCCCCGATCGGGATCAGCCTTTCCTTTGACCCTTTCCCCAGGGTTTTGATAATTCCTTCATTCAGGAAGAGAGACGAAACGGAGAGAGATATCAACTCAGAGACCCTCATTCCGGTGGCATACAAAAGCTCGATCATCGCCATGTTCCTTAAAGCAAGGGGGGTTGCTTGACCGATCGGCAGGAGAAGTTTGTCGACTTCGTCCGGGGTCAGTATACCGGGGAGCCGGTCCCATGTTTTCGGCGATTCGATAAAGAGGGTGGGATCTTCAGGAATGCCAGAATCCATTTGTAAAAATCTAAAAAACATTCGGAGAGACGAGAGGAGCCGGTTGATAGAAGCGTTAGAGAGCCCCTCCTTTTTCCGCTGGTTGAGAAAAGCTAAAAGGGTCTCTTTTTTGACTTTTTCGAGTCCGGTTAATTTTTTTTGATTCAAATAAGAGACCAGTTGTAGAAGGTCGCGTTGATAAGACTCAAGGGTATTGCGGGAAAGCCCTTTTTCAACAGTAACGTAATCCAGGAATGATTGAACCTGTTTGTTCATTGAGACTATGTATATAGAATTTCAGAGGATTTAACAAGCTCCCTCTCTCTATTTCACTCCCAAATTTTAAATTAAATATGGTAAAATTGAAACCTTTTTAAAAGCTATGGGTATTTTTATGTGTAAAAACAGAACGTTATTGGGCGCTCTCTCTTTTTCCATTATTCTTGCCGGGTTGATCTTTTTGACCCCGGCATCCGCTCCGGGGGCGGATCCGCAGGCGTCTCCCGCCGAAATTCTCGCGCTGGACAATGCGCAAAAAACTTTTGAGAAAGGTGATTTTGATAATGCCATTCTCCAGTTGAAAGATTTCTTATCAAAATACCCGAATTCGCTTAAAGCGGACCAGGCCTATTTTATTTTGGGCGAGTCGCAGGTGAATCAACACCATCTTCCGGAAGCCAGAGAAGCCTACAAGCAGATTATCGATCAGTTTCATTCTTCGTCTTACTATCCGCAGGCCTATTCCAGGCTGGCCAATATCACCTATGATCTTGGCGATCTTGATCAGGCTAAAAGGCTTTTTGAAGATCTGTTAGAAGAAGCGGCAGAGCCACAGAAACAGGTTGAACTTTATGATAAACTCATTGATATCGGGATCAGAAAAGAGGCGTGGAACGGCGCCATAGACGATCTTCTAGAAAGAGGGAAACTTTTGACCGGTGGAGCCGATCAAGAAAACTCAAAGAATAAAGTCATCGAGCTGGTCCAGACAAAACTGAGCAAAAAAAATCTGTGGGATCTGATTGAAAAATACCCTCAGAGTTTTCCCGGAGATTTTGCCTATGTCCGCCTGGTCTCCGTTTATGAGACGGAGAAAGATACCTTTCATTTAGAAAAAACCATTAAACATTTTCTCGAGGCGTTTCCCAGGAACGGAAATGGCGAAGTTTTTAAAATAAAAATCGGCACGATAAACGATCTGGCCAAAAAGCATAAAATCAATATCGGGGTGGTTGTCCCTTCTCTGCAAAAAGCGAGTGAAGTTGTTGATCAGGTCGTCAACGGAGTGAATCTGGCTTTGTGGGATTATCAAAAAACGGCGCATGACGAGTCGGTTGGCCTGATTTTTAAAGAGCTGGGGAGTCAATCCGAAAAAAACCGTCCGGAGGTAGAATCTTTTATTAAAGAGTTTTCTCCAAAGGCGATTATCGGCCCCCTCTTCAGCAAGGAGTTTGAGAGCATGGCCGGCCTGGCGGACAGCTATTCCATCCCTTTTATGACTCCGACGGCAACCCATCCCGGCATTACCTTAAAATCGAAGTTTTTGTTCAGGAATGCGTTAACCAATGGGACCCAGGCCAGAGAGATTGCCGATTATGCCGTAGCCCAGGGTCATTTAAAGCGGTTTGTGATCCTTTACCCCAAAAACTCCTACGGAGAAGAAGCGTCAAAAGCCTTTTTTGATGAAGTGATCCGTTTGGGAGGAGAGGTGATTTTTATGGACTCTTATCCGCCGGAAACCACCGACTTTTCGCCTCAGATCAAACAGCTTATCAAGGTCGATTTAACCAAATACGGGGTTGAAGGAGAAATTGCCGAGGAGAAAGATTATAAACATAAGGTCAAAAGAGAGTATACCCCTGGTTTTGATTCTGTCTTTTTACCCGGTGAAGGGGAAAAGGGGGGATTAATCCCTTCACAACTCGCTTTCTATGATATTCAGGGGGTGGTTTTGCTCGGAACCAACGGCTGGAATTCGACTGATTTCCTTCGGGCGGGGGGGAAATATGTCGAGGGGGGAGTCTTTGTCGACGGATTTTTCATCGGCTCGACGGCGCCCCTGGCGGCGGAGTTTGTCTCCCGTTATCGAAAAACTTTTCAGAGTGATCCTTCCATTTTTTCGGCTCAGAGCTATGACGCGATGCAGATGATCCTGCAGTCGGTGAAAGGGGGCGCTTCCACGGGAAGTCAGATTAAAAGTGCGATCCTTGAGATCAAGAGCTTTGACGGTGTTTCCGGAACAACCCGCTTCAGGCCCGATGGAGAAGCGGAAAAAAAGGTCTTTATTCTACAGATAAAAAATGGTAGGTTTACCCAGGTAAATCAGCCTTGAATGGGTGGTGATAAAGACCTTTTTTTATCGGTTTTGAAAGCAAATTGAAATGAAAATTCCTTTATTTAACAAAATCTTAGTGGCCAACCGGGGAGAAATCGCTTTAAGGATTATCCGCGCCTGCAAAGAACTTAAAATTCCGACGGTGGCTATCCATTCCGAAGCCGATGCCACAACCCTCTATGTCAAAAAAGCCGATGAAGCCTGTCTGGTCGGACCGGGACCCCTGGCAGGTTACCTCAATATTTATAAAATTATAGAACTTGCCAAACAAAAAGGGGCCGATGCGATCCACCCCGGTTATGGCTTCCTTTCTGAAAATCCGGATTTTGCCAGGGCCTGCGAAGAAAACGGGATGACGTTTATAGGCCCGGGCGCCGAAACCATCCGTAGAATGGGGAATAAAATCCAGGCACGGCAGACCATGAAAAAAGTCGGAATTCCGATTGTGCCGGGGATTCTGAATCATTTAAACTCTGTGGATGAAGCCATCAACGCGGCTAAAGAAATCGGGTTTCCGGTCATCTTAAAAGCGTCGAATGGCGGGGGAGGAAGGGGACTCCGGATCTGTTTAAATGAAGAGGACCTGGCCAGGCATTATCCCATTATTCAGATGGAATCGCAGACCGCTTTTGGCAGCTCCGAGATCTATCTTGAAAAATATTTTAATTCTCCGAAACATATCGAAATTCAGATTCTTGCCGACCGGTTTGGAAATGTCATCCATCTGGGAGAGAGAGACTGCTCGATCCAGCGAAGGCATCAAAAACTGATTGAAATCGCTCCTTCCCTTTTTCTCACCAATGCGGTGAGGAAAAAGATGGGGGAAGCCGCAGTGGCCGCGGCGAAAGCGTCGGAGTACGTTACGGCCGGGACGGTGGAATTTCTTGTCGACAGTGAATTAAATTTTTATTTCCTTGAGATGAATACCCGGATTCAGGTGGAGCATACGGTGACCGAAGAGATCACCGGGGTCGATATCGTCAAAGAGATGATTAGACTGGCGGCGGGGATGCCCCTGACCTATCAGCAAAAAGAGATTAGAATTACCGGGTTTGCCATGGAGTGCCGGATTAACGCCGAAGATCCTTTGCGGAATTTTATGGCAACGCCGGGGAAAATTACCGCCTATTATTCTCCGGGAGGGTTTGGCGTCCGGATTGACGGAAATGTTTACAGCGGATATACGGTCCCTTCCTATTACGATTCCCTGCTGGCCAAGCTGACCGTCAAGGGATTAACCTGGGAGGAGACCGTCGACCGGATGTACCGCTCCCTCGATGAATATGTCATCCGGGGAGTTAAAACCACCATCCCTTTATATAAGAAGATCATGCTCGACCCGGCGTTTCGGGAAGGAAAGTTTGACACGAACTATATTCAAAATAATTTTGACCGGCTGGTTTATGGCCACGAAGAAGATCCAAGAGATCTGGTCATTGCCATTTCTGCGGCGATTGTCGCCCACTCCAGGTCCAACAGCATGGCCATTCGTTCATAAAAAAGGGAAATTTCAGTGCATTCTAAAAAAACTAAAAGACCGATTAAAATTACCGACACCACCCTCAGGGATGCGCATCAGTCTTTAATCGCCACCCGGTTAAGAACGGAAGATATGCTCCCGATTGCCCCTAAAATAGACCAGATCGGCTACTGGTCTATCGAAATGTGGGGAGGCGCCACTTTTGACGCGGCTCTCCGTTACCTGAATGAAGACCCCTGGGAGCGGATTCGAAAACTTAAAGCGCTTATGCCGAAAACCCCTTTTCAAATGTTATTAAGAGGGCAGAACATTGTCGGGTACCGGAATTATGCCGATGACGTGGTTGAAAAGTTCGTTGAGCTGGCCGTTTCAAACGGGATTCAGATCCTCCGTATTTTTGACGCATTGAATGATTTCAGAAATATCAAAACGGCCATCAAGGCGACCACCAAATATGGCGGAAAAGTCGAAGGGGCGCTCTGTTATACGGTCAGCCCCGTCCATTCGATCGACTCGTTTGTCGATATGGCCAAACGGCTTGAGGATATGGGGTCCGACACGATCTGCATCAAGGATATGGCGGG
>JACQBY010000067.1 GCA_016201875.1 Nitrospirota bacterium | reverse complement strand
GAAGGGGTCAAGGCGGGAGACTGGATTCCCGCTTCCGCGGGAATGACGAACAATAGAAATTTGTGCTTAAAAAGCTCCTGACGTATGCTCCCAGGAATCTAAAAAGGGATATATTTACCCACACGAGTACGCGAAGACCCATAAAAATAATAATGGTTCAGAAATAATACCACCCGGTGGAAAATATGGATTGAAGTTTCGGGGGCGTTCTGATAAGTTTTCCCAAGATATGAAAAACCACAGACTATCATCCCCCATCCGCTTTGTTTTTTATTTTTTATTGATTCCGGCGGCCATTTTTTTGTTCAGCGGATGTTCGGCTCAAAAAAAAGATGAGTTAGGGCCTGAACTCCGGTCTCTGCTGGGCGTTGATGAGAAACTGGCTGAAACGCCGCAGGAAGATTTTGAAAAAACTTTCGATGCCAGCACCTTGATCAAGCGGGCGGAGACTTTCTATGCGCAGGAAGAGTACGAATCGGCTCTGGCGGAATATCAGCGTTTTTTAGATCTTCACCCGATAGACCGCCTCGCGAATCTCGCCAGATTCAGGATCGGCTTGAGCTACTATCACCAGATTAAAACCATCGACCGCGACATTGACCCGATGCAAAAAGCCCTTTCGGCTTTTCAAAACCTTGTGACCGAAGCCCCTCAGAGCCTCTATGCTCAAAAGTCCGAACCTTATATCC
The DNA here is from genome assembly GCA_016201875.1 of Nitrospirota bacterium. Classification (GTDB taxonomy): domain Bacteria; phylum Nitrospirota; class Nitrospiria; order JACQBW01; family JACQBW01; genus JACQBY01. The sequence goes on along the minus strand of JACQBY010000067.1, from coordinate 4,095 downwards.
TTGAGTTAAAGAAGAACCTGGCGGAACGGGAGTTTTATATCGGCTATTTTTATTTTAAAAAAGGGTCTTATCCCGCGGCCGTAGCCCGGCTCGACGGTGTATTGAAAAACTATCCTGAATCGGAAAAAACAAACGACTCTCTCTTTTATCTCGGCTTTTCATACGAAAAGCAGGGGAATTCAGATAAAGCCAAAACCCTCTTTGCGCAACTCCTCAAAAAAGATCCGAAAACCAAATACCGGGAACAGATCGTCCGCCTCTATCCCCTCCTCGCCTCGCCTTAGGGATTGGAACTCCTGATGCGCTACTACCCTATTTTCGTCAATCTCGAAAACCGGATTGTCGTCGTCGTCGGGGGAGGACCCGTTTCAGAGAGAAAAACCCTCTCCTTAATAGAAGCGGGGGCAAATGTGGTCCTGATCAGCCCGGTCATCACCGATAAGTTAAAAGATCTGGCCGATTCACGGCAGATCCATTATATCCCCCGTCCCTATCAATCCGGAGACTTAAAAGGGGCCTCGCTTGTGATTGCCGCCACCGATTCTCCGGAGACAAATCTGATGATCGTCAAAGAGGCCGACGCGCTCTCTCTTTTTGCAAACCATGTCAATTCACCCGACCATTCAACTTTTATTGTCCCCTCGGTCGTTACCAAAAAAGATCTGCAGATCGCGATTTCAACCAGCGGACAGAGCCCTGCGCTCACCAAACAGATCCGCCAGAAACTGGAAAAAGAATTCGGGCCGGAATATGATCTTTTTATCGACCTTTTAAGCCAGGCGCGGCGGCTCCTTCACAAAAAGGCCTTTCCCGAAGAAATCAGGGGAGATATTTTGAATAAATTGGCCGAATCTGATATATTGAATTTGTTGAAAATGAATGAAAAAGAAAAGGCTTTAAATAAGGCAAAAGAAATCTCACAGCTTTCTGAAATTAAACTATAGGCTTCTCGAAAAGCTCCAATGGATTTTTTCAGAAACCGAAAAATTTATGTTATATAGCCTCTCCCGCGCCCTACAACTCATCGGCCTGGCGATTACCTTTGTGGTGGTCGTCCTCTTTTTCGATTCCTCTTATAAAATGGGTTACCTGATGTCCGCGGCCATTACGGGCATGGTCACGTTCTATGCCGGGTGGTTCCTTCAGCGATAAACAGAAGCTTTATTCCGGCAGTTGGGCCATCTTCTCAACCACCTGGACCAATGCCGAGAAGTCCAACTCATCCAGCCCCTGCGACTTTGCGATATCAAAAAGGCCGTCGACGACAGAAGTCACCGGCATCGGAACCTCCAGACGCCTCGCTTCGGTCACCGCCAGACGAATGTCTTTCGCCATATGTTTAAGGGAAAAATGGGTTTCAAAGTTTTTCTTCAAAACCGCTTCTCCTTTCATTTTCAACAGGGGAGAAGCAAGGGCGCTATGATTTAAAACTTCAAGAATTTTTTCCGGAGCGAGCCCCGCTTTTCTCCCGAGGGTCATCCCTTCAAAAAAGGCTTCCATCGCCCCCGCCATCGAAAGGTTGTTCACCAGTTTCATCAAAGCCCCTTTTCCGGCTTCTCCCATATAAACGATTTTCTTTGAAAGGGGCTTTAAGACTGGCAAAACCCGTTCAAGGTCTTTTTCTTCCCCCCCGGCCATTAAAACCAGCTCTCCCGCCGCGGCGGCCAGTTTGCTCCCGGTCACCGGAGCTTCCACGAAATAAGCCCCTTTTTGATAAAAAGCGTTCGAGAGCCGGCGGGTCGTATTGGGGTCGATGGTGGTCATATCAATATGGGTGGCTTCCTTTCTGATCCCTTCAAGGACCCCCCCTTTTCCCAGAATCACCTCTTTGACCGACGCCGGGTCGCCCAGCATCGTGATGCTGACGTCACTGTTTGACACTGCCTCTGCGGGAGTTTTCGCTTCAATAGCGCCCAGTTCGATTAATTCTCTGGCTTTACCCGGTGTCCGGTTATAAACCGTCAGATGGAATCCGGCCCCCAGAAGGCGTTTACACATTCCGGCACCCATGATCCCCAAACCTAAAAAACCGACTTTTTTCATTCTAATGACTCCTTCATTCCTGATTTATTCGATGCTCCAGCGTATACGAAGGGACCAGCAAAAAGGGGTGGTAAGAGTTCTTCACCTTTCTTAAAGGCAAAAGGTCTGAATCATCCATCGTGTTGATCCATGGATAGGCGCTCTGCTCACGGCAGAACTCCCTGAAGATAAATTGAGCAAGCCCCTTGATCGAAAAATCGGTAACCTCCGCCAGGACCGCCAGCGTCTTTTCATTCAACGCCGTCCCCATCAGGTATCCCTTGATTGCAGAGCCGACCGTGACCACCCGCCCGATCAGACCGAGTTCCTGATACTCCCGCATCATCCGAAAATGGGCGGAGCGGCTATCTTCGAGCAAATGGATTTCATACTCCCCCTCTCCGGGTTTGGCCGCCAGGCTCTTTCGCTCTTTCCATTGATCGTACAACGCCAGACAACCGGAAACATCCGCAGGGGTGAAGGGACGATAGGCATAGAGATGATTTTTTACAAACCGGTTGACCCCCCACCTTTTTTCTTTATATCGGTCCCCTTTTAACCCGCTTAACGCGGTTCTTTCGTAGAGATAATCCCAGGATTTGAGGTAAGCGCTAAACAGCCGTGGATCGGCTTCAGCCATTTCATCAAGAGTGACATTTTCGATCCGGCTCAATGACCGATTTTTATTGAGCTGATCCATCACTTCAAATGCCCGGGGAATCGCCGATCTTAAAGGAGTGTCTCCCAGCGGCGGGACCGGCATATACGAGAGGGCGTCATAAGAGGCCAGAAGTAAAACGGTATCTCCCTCCCGGAAGAGACGGTATTCAAAAAAATCTTTCCAGACCCAGATAGCCGCAAATGAGCAAGCCGAAAGAAACCGGGTTTTTTTTTTAATAACCGGTCGATCAAAGGTTTGTCTTCAAGGGTCAGGGGAGCCAGCATTCTCAGGATACCCCTTCAAGAACCTTAAGAACAATCACATCCTCCTGGAAAGGCCCGATGAGCTCCTGATTTTTTTTAAGCATCGATTGAATCCGGGGGGATTCCAGAATTTGAATCAGCCCTTCGCCATACTTCCGGATTGCCGGACTGTTTGAAGCCTCCTGGATATAGGGGCATTTGGTATCGATTCCCACCGCCACAGATTCATTTTTTTTCATCAACACAAAAGGATAGATCTGACAATCAAAAGGTCTGACCTCATAGATTGAACATTTGTGCGTCAGAGGGTCAAAAGCGGGGCAGAGACATCCTCCCTGATGACCGGGGCTCTCGATTTCATCCGGAAAAGGGATTAAACGAATTCGTCCGGAGCGCTCTCCGTTAAAAAACTCCGGCGGGAGCCCCGCAACCACAGCGTTCTTCACCTCCGCCGGGGTAAAATAAGGGGCTAAAGGGGTGTCCGCTTCAGGGAACCGGCAGCAGATATCGCATTTTAAACAGAGTTCAGAGGGAACCAACTGAAGGAGAGGGGGGTCGGCCCTGACGGTTTTCATCACCGGGCTCTATAGATCTTCACGGCAAAATAGCCGCGGATGGCTGGAACAGGAGGAACGATCTTTTTTAGAAAAATCATCACCCCTTTAACGGGGAATTGGCTTAAAATCCGGCCGGCCATCTCCTCGGCCATCGCTTCAAGAAGGGAAAACGACCGGCTCTGTCCGACAGAGAGAACGATATGGGTGACCGCTTCATAGTCGACCGTATCCTGAAGATGGTCTGATTCCCCCGCGCGCTTTAAATCAAAATCGAGCTCTATCGAAGCCGAAAACCGCTGAAGGGCATTCCGTTCCGTTTCAGAAACGCCGCAATGCCCTAAAAAATCAATCTCTTCGATCTGGATTGTGTCAGAAACCTGATGTTGTCCGCCAATGTTTTTTATTTTATCTTTCCGATCTTTTCAGCAGGTTCCATCTGAAAATGGAGAAGGTTAGAAACCACTTCGCCGGCGATGAGATGTTTTTCGATAATTCTCCTGACCGCCGATTTATCGACGTTGCAATACCAGGTCCCCTCGGGATAGATCACCAGATTAATCCCATATTGACATTGGTCAAAACAGCCCGATTT
>JACQBY010000121.1 GCA_016201875.1 Nitrospirota bacterium | reverse complement strand
GAAAAAATGATGCAGAGCGACCAAATGAGCGCCGATGAGATGATCATGAAGGGGGAAGAGATGATCACCCGGGGAAAAGAAATGAAAAATAAGGGGATGATGATGAAGAAAAAAGAGATGAAAAAAGGTGGAATGATGAAAGAGGACGGGATGATGAAGGAAAAGGAGATGAAAGGGGATAAAATGGATGGTATGAAGATGAAGGAGATGGAGAAATAATCGGTGGATCGAATTTTAAAGTTGAATCGCAGGAGGGACAATGGATCGGAGGACATTCCTTAAATCTACCCTGGTTGTGGGACTCGGAATTCTTGCCGTTTCCTTCAAATCTCGACTTGTTCGGTCTGCTGAGTCTGACGAATCCTTTGAAATTACCAGGACAGACGATGAGTGGCGTTCACTTTTGACTCCAGAACAGTACAATGTTCTGAGAAAGGAAAAAACGGAGCCCCCTTTTAAGAATAAGTATCATGATAACAAAGTCCGTGGTGTTTATTTGTGCGCGGGATGCGATCTTCCTATGTTTTCGTCTGACGCGAAGTTTGACAGCCATTCCGGCTGGCCAAGCTTTTGGAAACCGATTAATGATTCGGCCATTCGAACTAAAACTGATTGGAAATTACTCTATCCAAGGACCGAGGTTCATTGCAGAAGATGCGGGGGGCACCAGGGACATCTGTTTAAAGACGGGCCTCCCCCAACCGGGTTGCGATATTGCATTAATTCGGCGGCCTTAAAATTCATAGCTGGATAGAGATGTCTTAAAGACAGGGTTTAAAGAGATTGGAGTAAAACTGATGAAAAGATTTGGCTTTAAGATCTTGTGGTTATGGGTCGCGCTTTGGATTTTAATCGTGCCCTTTTCCGCAGGCGCAGAAGAAAAACCGTTATTAAAAGGGAAACAAACCGAGGTTGCCACCTTCGCCGGAGGTTGTTTCTGGTGCATGGTCCCCCCTTTTAAGAAACTCGAGGGAGTTGTGTCAGTTACCTCGGGCTATACGGGAGGTCATGTCGAGAATCCTACCTATGAAGAAGTTTCGTCTGGAAATACCGGTCATGCCGAAGCGGTGGAAATCGTCTACGATCCCTTAAAAATCAGTTACCAGAAATTGCTGGATGTCTTCTGGCATAATATTGACCCGACAGCCGTCGATTACCAGTTTTGCGATCACGGCAATCAGTACAGAAGCGGGGTTTTTTACCATACCGATATGCAGAAACGGCTGGCGGAGGAGTCCAGGGCCGCCCTCGAAAAGACAAAACCGTTTAAGGGCCCCATTGTCACAAAAATCAGCCCTGCTTTAAAATTTTACCCGGCAGAGGAATATCACCAGGATTTTTACAATAAAAGTCCTATTCGCTACAAATTTTATCGCCACCGTTGCGGGCGAGATCAGCGGCTCGAAGAACTATGGGGAAAATCAAATACTCCGCATTGAGTGGGCTGATGAAGTAAAATTCTAGGAGAATGACAATAAAGTAGACCTGGTCCTTTTGTTATTTGTTTTTTTTGGAGTAGCGGGTTTCCTTGACAGGTTTACGCCTTATTTGCTAACATTTTAACAGGAAGCAAAAGGTATAAAAATAACAAACCTGTTTTTGCCGGAAAATTTTCTGCCGACAAATTTTCATGGAGGAGTTTCTATGAAAGTATCAGTAGGACGCATTGGTGATAAAGGTCTGGATGCCATTCTGGATCGTCAGGAAGTGTTTGAAAAAATAAGTGACGACCGGACGAGAAGGGAATATATTAAAGATCACTTTTATCATGGAACCAAGCGTCTGAAGGGGGTCGTTTTAAAATCTTCTAAAAAGAAATAAACTGCCTCCAACAACTTCATTGTCTTTTGATAAAGCCCCGAAAGGTATTCCTTCCGGGGCTTTATTTTTTGTGCGCCCGGCAGGGCGCACTTACTTGGGAGTGAAAGTCTCCTACGAACCCGGCAGGGGGAATCGTTAGCCGGACGGCAAGGGTGTCCATCGCGAGGTGGAATCTGAAGGAAGCCGCAGGCAAACCGCTGGCCTGACGAACAGAAACCGCATATAAGGCGACCCTGCTGGATGAGAAGGCAAATATCTTCAAAGTCCAATACCTGTACG
>JACQBY010000120.1 GCA_016201875.1 Nitrospirota bacterium | reverse complement strand
CCCGAAACGAGGATCCTGATGAAGGTGTCGTTAAACGATCTGGTGAAGACAGATGAAATTTTCACGGTTTTAATGGGAGACCAGGTAGAGCCCCGGCGCGCGTTTATTTCAAAACATGCTCTGGAAGTTACCAATCTCGATATATAGTCATTATCCAAGAGGAATGCCTTGCCCGAATCCGAAGCAGAAAACCGACAGATTAATATTCCGATAGATGAGGAGATGAAGACCTCCTATCTTAATTACTCCATGAGCGTGATCATCGGAAGAGCTTTGCCCGACGCCCGCGACGGATTAAAGCCGGTCCACCGGAGAATCCTTTTCGGGATGAAAGAGATGGGCCTCTTTCAAAACCGCCCCTACCGGAAATCGGCCAAAATCGTCGGGGAGATCATGGGTAATTATCATCCGCACGGGGATAGCGCCATTTACGACAGCATGGTCCGGATGGCGCAAGATTTTAATATGCGGTACCTTCTGGTCGACGGCCAGGGGAATTTCGGGTCGATCGACGGCGACCCCCCGGCGGCGATGCGGTACACCGAAGCCAGACTGGCGGGACTCTCCGATGAAATCCTTGCCGATATTGACAAAGACACGGTTGATTTCGGGCCTAATTATGACGAATCAATCCTGGAACCGGCGGTTCTCCCTTCGCGGGTTCCCAACCTTCTGGTCAACGGGACCTCGGGAATTGCCGTGGGAATGGCGACCAATATCCCTCCTCATAACCTCGGTGAAGTGATTGACGGAGCGGTGCTCCTCCTCGATAATCCCCGGGCCGCCATAGACGATCTCTGTGAAGTGGTTCATGGGCCTGATTTTCCGACCGCCGGGTTTATCCATGGATTTAGCGGAATTAAAAGCGCTTACAGTACCGGCCGGGGGATTATTCAGATGCGGGGGAGAGCCCGAACCGAACAGATCGGCAAGACAGACCGCGAAGCGATTATTATCACGGAACTTCCCTACCAGGTGAATAAGGCCAGGTTAATCGAACGGATCGCCGAGCTGGTCCGGGATAAAAAGCTGGAGGGGATTTCAGACCTGAGGGACGAATCGGACCGCGAAGGAATGCGGATTGTGGTCGAGCTGAAAAGGGGAGAAAACGGGCTGGTCCTTTTGAATCAGCTTTATAAACATACCGCCATGCAATCGACCTTTGGCGTGATCATGCTGGCGCTGGTCGATAACCAGCCCCGGGTATTAAACCTTCAGCAGGTGCTGGAGGTTTTTTTAAAGCACCGCCGCGAAGTGGTCGTCCGCCGGACCCGGTTTGAGCTCCGGAAAGCCGAGGAGAGGGCCCATATCCTGGAGGGATTAAAAATCGCCCTCGATCATCTGGATGCCGTGATTACCCTGATCCGGCAGTCTTCCAATCCTGAAGAAGCGCGCGTCGGGTTAATGCGGGAATTTGAACTCTCGACCATTCAGGCCCAGGCGATTCTGGATATGCGGCTTCAGCGCCTCACGTCGATGGAGAGAGAAAAACTGATCCAGGAGTACGAAGAGCTCCTGAAACAGATCGAATATTTAAAGTCTATTCTCGCCAGCGAAACGCTGGTTAAAAAAATTATCAAGGAAGAGCTTCTCGCCATTAAGGAAAAATATAGCGATCCCCGCCGGACCCAGATCATCGAAGAGTCGGCCGATATCAACCTCGAAGATACGATTGCCGACGAGGAGATGGTGATTACCGTCAGCCACAACGGCTATATCAAGCGGAACCCGGTCTCCATTTACCGCTCTCAGAGAAGAGGCGGAAAAGGAAAGATCGGCATGGGGACCAAAGAAGAAGATTTTGTCAAACAGCTTTTTGTGGCGTCGACCCACGATTATATTCTCTTCTTTACCAACAAGGGCCGCCTTCACTGGCAAAAAGTTTATCAAATTCCGGAAGCGGGCCGAATTTCTAAAGGGAAGGCGCTGGTGAACCTTCTCTCTCTCGGTCCCGATGAATATTCAACGGCGATCCTTCCGGTGAAGGAGTTCCGCGAAGACTGGTATGTGGTCTTTGCCACCCGGAAGGGGACGATCAAGAAAACCACGCTCGACTCCTACGGCCATGTGAGGGCCGGAGGCATTATCGCTTTGACGCTCGAAGAGGGAGACAGCCTGATTGCCGCGAAACTGACCACGGGAAGCGAAGATATTTTCCTCGGAAGCAAATCGGGCATCGGGATCCGTTTTAAAGAAGATGCCGTCCGGCCGACCGGCAGAAATGCCATGGGGGTCCGGGGGATGAACCTTGAGGATGGGGATGAACTGGTCGGCATGGAGATTGTCGACGCGCGGGAAGGGACCTCCATTATGGCTGTGACCGATAAAGGGTTCGGCAAAAAAACAGCGCTGGGGCAATACCGCGTTCAGGGGCGCGCCGGGAAGGGGATTATTACCATCAGAGCGAGCGACAAGACCGGGACGGTTGTCGGGATCCTTCAGGTGACCAACCATGAAGACATTATGCTGATTACAGCGGAAGGAAAAATCCTCCGGTTTAAGGTCAGCTCATTGAGGGAGATCGGCCGGGCCACGCAGGGAGTCAAACTGATCGAGGTCGGTGAGAAAGACCGGGTTGTGGCCGTCGCCATACTGGCCGAGCAGGAAAAGGAAGAAGAACTCCCTTCGGAGGAAGAATCTTGAAAAACCGAGACGTAGAACGCTACGTCTCAAGAGGGGGCGGTATCATCCTCCTGCTCCTGCTCATGATCTTTTTTTCCGGATGTGCCTCCAAACCTCAATCCCGCATCAAAGAAGCCGAAAAGCTATACCGTCTGGGAAATTATCAGAATTCCCGGACGATCTATTTGCGGATCGCCGAAGATTACCCTAAAAGCCGCCAGGCCCCCGAAGCCTATTACTGGGCAGGGGTTATTTCCTATTTTAATTTGAAAGAGCCTAAAAAAGCCCTCGATTATTTTCATAAAACGCTAACCGATTATCCCGCCTCGGAATTTGCCCTGTCCGCCCACGGCCATCTGGCTGAAATGTATGAAAAAGAGTTTAACGAGCCCCGTCTGGCGATCGGAGAATATCAGAAGCTGATTGAAGAGACCCCCGGCCATGCCAACGAAGAAGAATACCGGTATAAAATCGGAGAAGTCTATTTTAATCAGGGGGACATCGATCAGAGCAAAACCGAATGGGAAGAGCTTGTTAAAAAGTTTCCCGGGGGGAAATGGACCGACCATGCCTCGTTTCAGATCGCGATGATCCCTGTTATCAGGGGGAAGTATGACGAGGGGTTAAAGGCTCTGGAAGCGTTTATGAAACAATTTCCTCAAAGTTCATTTTTATTGGAGGCCGGGTATGAAAAAGGGGTCTGCCTTGAAGAGATGGATAAATATGAGGAAGCCCTTGCCGCCTATAATGCCATATTGACAAACTATCCCAATCGCGCAGTCGTCGAAGCCCGGATTAAAAAAGTAGAAGAAAAAAGGAAAAAAGCTCCCAGAGTCTGAGCGTTATTTTTTACTTCCAAAGTGTTTTTATGCAAAATCTCCAAACCGCGCAAGGAGAAAAGCTCATTCCCGCGGAACTTCCCCCATGTTTTCAGAGTTTATAAAATGTCTTCCAGGTGTCGTGAGCCGTGAAGAACACGATGAATGGTAACGGCACGGCCATGAACAACGTAAAAAATCAGGCAGGATTCCAGGATGAGGACGCGGTAACCCAGACATCGGAGCTTTTCCAGGCGGGGTTCCTTGCCAAGCAGGGGATGTCTTCGGAGGTTTTGTATCAGCCGGTCCAGTTTCTCGACAAAATCCGCGGCCCTAACCGGACTGTCGACGCTGATCCAATCGTGAATCGAAATGAGGTCGTCTACGGCAATGGGAAGATAACGAACGGTGTAGTTACGCGGCATCCGGGCGGCGTTTCAGACGTTTCATCACCTGGGTATGCGTAATCCCTTTTTCGCCGGCATTCGCTTGAGCTTGAGCTGCAGCCAGCTTTTCAAAAATATCTGCCTGGGATTTTAGCTTCTCAAAATAATCAATGCTCATGACGACTAAATCGCCCTCTCCATTTGTAGTCAAATAAACAGGTTCGTTCCGTTCATGGCACAAAGCCGCAATCTCCCTGGTTTTATTCCGTAAACTAGAAATGGATTTAATAATTGGCATAGATCCTCTTTATCAAGATTGTATCAATATTAACATCAAATTATGATATAAACAAGTATGATATTAACAAATAAATTGTCAAGAAAATGCGGCGGAGCTTCATATCAAGCAGATCTGAAGGTGATTGAAATCTAATTTGCCGTCATCTATAATAGGGTTCAATCCGCTTGAGAAATTCAGCATAAGAATATCCGCCGGAATTCCAAATCAGGAGACCAGTATGTATAAAATTACGGAAGTCAAACCATTAGAAGACTATCAGGTCTGGATAAAATTCTCGGACGGCGTTGAAGGGATAGTCGATCTTTCTGATCTGGTTGAAAAAGGGGTTTTTTCCGTTTGG
>JACQBY010000004.1 GCA_016201875.1 Nitrospirota bacterium | reverse complement strand
CAGAGGGTATCCCCTTCCATGGCCAATGCCCGGACATTGGCGCCGGTGTCAAAGTTGGTAAAAACGGGGGGAGGCTCCGCGGGAGGCCCTTCCATGGCCAATGTCCGGACAGTAAAAATGAAAATCAAAAAGAAAGTGAAAAATAAGTTCAAGAGAGGAGTGAAAATCATCTAAATGATTGACAATAAAAAATAAAATTGTTAGTATTCTATCGGATTTAATCTCGAGATGCAATCTGTCTTCCAGTTCTTTCCGATGCAGGAACATCAGGATGAGCCTTTGACGTAAATTGGGCGGATAGCTCAGTTGGCAGAGCGTCGGCCTTACAAGCCGAAGGTCACAGGTTCAATCCCTGTTCCGCCTATTCGAATATTGCTTACTATGCAATTTCGGAAGTCCCTCAAAGGAATAAATGCTGGAAGAGGGTAGCCAGATCAGATTAAATAAAATCATAAAACATTGATGTTTGGAAAAACGGGGCCGTAGTTCAGCTGGTTAGAACGCCGGCCTGTCACGCCGGAGGTCGCGAGTTCGATCCTCGTCGGCCCCGCCACCTTACTTCTTTCATTGGGATCAAGGTTTATTTGATTGAATTAGTTTTAACAGCTTCTTATGTGACCCAAGCCGTATTAATTCTCCTTCTCCTTCTTTCAATTTTCTCCTGGGCTGGAATATTTTATAAGTTACGGGTCTTTTCCAGGGCAAATTCAGCCTCGAACAAATTCCTGCATGAATTTAAAAAAGGAGAAGATCTGTTTCTCCTCAAAAAAGCCGCGTTAAAATATAAAGAAAGCCCTCTTTCCGCCCTTTTTCTGGAATCTATCCGAAGGCTTCAAAAAAAGAAGATCCTTTCAAATGAGTTAGAAGCTGAAAAGGATTTGGGGGAAGAGCTTCGAGCCACTCTGGGAAGTTTACGCCGTTTGTTGAAAACGGTGAGCGACGAAGAAATCACCTTTCTTGAAAATTATCTTTCTTATTTTGCGATTATCGGAAACGTATCCCCCTTTATCGGATTGTTTGGCACCGTTTTAGGGATTATTGATGCTTTTCAAAATATCAGCCAGATCGGCTCGGCCAACATTGCCGCTGTTGCCCCGGGGGTGGCAGAAGCTCTGATTGCCACGGCCGCCGGTTTGATCGCGGCAATTCCGGCGGTCATTGCCTATAATTATTTTTTAAATTCCCTTCGGAAAATCAACTCCCGGACCGAGGGATTTTCGCAAGAGCTGATATTTTATCTTGAAGAGCGGTTGAAGACTCCGAAACTCCCATCCCGGATGTCGCCATGAGGCTGAACGAGCCGAGAAAGTTTATTTCCGAAATCAATGTGGTCCCCCTTGTCGACGTGGTCCTGGTCCTTTTGATTATTTTCATGATTACGGCGCCGCTCCTCTACCGGGGGATTGACTTAAAACTCCCGAAAACCGAGGTCAATACGATCAAAACGGAGGAGGGGAAAGTAATTTCGGTTGCGAGAACCCGGCAGATTTATCTTGATTCGAAAGCGGTTTCTCTCCGCCAGTTAGAAGAGGCGCTGTCTCACATGAAGCAAAAAAATTCCGATCTCGTTCTCTATTTTCGCGCGGACAAAGAGGTCCCCTACGGGCTGGTCGTTCAGGTCATGGACCTGATCAAAAAAAACGGGATCGAACGCCTTGGAATGGTGACCGAGCCCGAGGAGAAAGCGATCTTACGTTAGTCGTCTAAGCGATATGGGCCATAGATGAAACAGATGTTTTTCCTTTCAACCGGGGTCCATTTTTTTTTCTTTATTCTTTTGTTTGCGTTCCATTTTGTCCATTTACAGCATGTTAAAATTAAACCCCGCGTCCTTTCAGTGCAGTTAGTGACCCTCCAGAAGGCGCCTCTTCCCGAGCCGGTTAAAAAAGTCGAGACGCCGCCCGTTCCCAAACCCCAAAAAAAAACGCTTCCTTTGCCCAAAGCCATATTAAAACCGGCTCCCCCCGCAAAGAGCGCTCTTCCCCCTTTGCCTCTCTCCCCCGCTCAAACCAAAACGACGGAGGCGCCGCCGCCGGTTGTTGAGGCCAAAAAAGAAGAAGCCGCGCCCGTCGTCGAGCCCCAGAAAGTTGAGATTGCGCAAATCTCAACGATCGATCCCGATTATATCGGGAGGGTAAAAGGAAAAGTGGAGAGTAACTGGAACCCTTCCCCCTTTACGGGGAAGGAGAAGCAAGTCACGATTTCTTTTGAAATCTTAAGGTCCGGCCAGGTTAAACCGCCAAAAATTATTAAAAGCTCCGGGGATCCTGATTTTGACAGAGCCGCCCTGAGAGCGGTATATGAAGCCCGGACCTTTGGTCCTTTACCGGTGGATTATCCCAAACTATCGGCTGAAATTACTTGTAGTTTTTCCCAAAATAAAGGATCATAAAAACGGAATGCGCCGGGTATTTATATTAAAATTTCGTCTTCTTTTAATGGTTAGTCTATTGATTGCAGCGGCCCCTCCTGTCAGATCGGCCGAAGTTCATATTGACATCGAACGTCTGGAATCTTCCCGGACTCCGGTGGGGGTGCTCGGGTTTGAAACGGAGCCCGGCGCTGAAAGCGAGGTGAAGAGCGTCCGGGATATTTTGATGATGGATTTGAAACGCTCTCTGGCTTTTCAATTGACCGATCTTTCTCAATACCCTTCTTCCAAAAATCTTGCGCCCGAGGATGTCAAGAAAATCGCCGGAGACCGGATAGAGATTATTCTCACCGGAAAGGTCAAGAAAGAAGGGGATCAATTCAAGCTGAATGCCGCGCTTTACAACGGCAAAACCGGAAAATGGATGTGGGAAAGAGTCTTTGGCGGATCCAAAAGCAGTTTGCGGATGATTTCTCACAGGACTTCGGATAAAATCGTCTATCAGCTGACCGGGGAAGAAGGGATCGCTCAAACCGAAATAGCCTATGTCTCCGATACAGGAGGGTCAAAAGAAATCTACCGGATGGATTATGACGGGTATAATCCGAGATTATTGACCTTAAACCATACGATCAACCTTTTCCCAAGATGGAGCCCTGACGGGACGAGGATATCGTATACCTCGTACATCGACAGAAATCCCGATATCTGGATCATGGATATTACGACCTCAAAAAGATGGAAGGTCGCCTCCGGAGGATTGAAACTCTCTCCCGTCTGGTATCCCGATGGAAGACGTATTTTATTTGCCGCCAGCGTAGAAGGGCAGACCCAGCTTTTTACCGGCATGGAAGACGGGAAAAACATTCAGAGGCTGACGTTCAGTATCGGGAACGATCTCAGCCCGTCGTTTTCTCCAAAAGGGGATCAGGTTGTCTTTAATTCCGACCGCGGAGGGGCGCCTCAGTTATATCTCATGAACAACGACGGGACCAACGTCAGGCGCCTGACGTTTGAGGGGGAGTATAATACGACCCCTTCCTGGTCGCCGAAGGGAGACTGGATTGCCTATACCTGCAGAACGGATAACCGGCTTCAGATCTGTTTGATCAGTCCGGACGGGCAGAGGAAGGTCAATTTATCTTCAAACCGTTACGAGGATGAATCCCCGGGGTGGGCCCCGGACGGGAGGCATCTGGTTTTTAGTTCCAATCGGGATGGAAAAACAAATGTCTATATGATGACTTCCGAAGGGACGGAAATCGAAAGGCTGACCCGGACCGGTGGAAATTTTATAGACCCGGCGTGGTCGCCGGTACGGCACTAAACGGCCAGGCTGTGTCGTCATAGAATGATGGTATTATCTTTGTGAGCATATTGGGGAGAACTGGAATGATAAGAACAGAGACTCATTTTTTAAAACTATGGTTGACCGGTTCGGTTTATCTGGTGTTGACGGGATGCGCCTTTCAGTCTGATCTGACCGATCTTCATATTGAAATGGACGAGATTAAAGACAAAATGGCCCAGATGACCCTGAAGACCGACGCCACTGACCGGATCAGCAGAGAACGGACGCAATCGACCAGCAATGAACAGGGGAACGCGTTTCTCAAAGTCGATCAGATGGCGGTAGATTTACAGACCATTCAGGGGAGGCTTGAGGAAAATAACCATTCGATTGGCGACCTCTCTCAGAAAATAGAAGAACAGACACTCCGGATGCACGATCAAAATTCAAGGCTGGGAAATTTAGAAAACCAGATGGTTTCTCTGGAAAAGTCGGGCCAGAATGCTCAGGCCCCTCCCCCGCAGAGTTCCGCCGAACAGGGAAAGATGATTCTCCCCGGTCAGGTACCACCCTCTTCGCTGATGCCGCAGGAAGCTTATAATCAGGCGTACAATGATTTTGTGAAAGGAAACTACGATCTGGCGCTGATCGGGTTTCAAAACTTTATCCAGCAGTTTCCGGCGTCGGCCCTGATTCCCAATGCCTATTACTGGATGGGAGAAAGCAATTACAGCAAAAAAGAGTATTTAAAAGCGGTTGAAAATTTTGATAAAGTTGGCCGGGACTACCCGAAGCATGATAAAACGCCGAGTTCTATCTTGAAAGAAGGATACGCTTATCTTGAAATGGGAGAAAAATTAAGAGGGAAATCGTATTTAAAGAAGGTGATCGAACTCTTTCCCCGGTCCGACGAAGCGAGACTGGCGAAAGAAAGACTCTCCCTGGTTAAATGAGCAAGGCCCATCCATGATGATTTCAAAAATAAAAATTCTTCCTGACTATTTGATTACCCGGATCGCGGCCGGCGAGGTGGTTGAACGTCCGGCTTCCGTGGTCAAAGAGCTGGTGGACAATGCCATCGATGCCCGAAGCACCGAAATTATTATCCGGCTGATGGATGGCGGAAAAAAGCTGATCGCCGTTTCGGATAACGGCGAAGGGATGGCCCCGCAAGACGCGCTGATTGCTTTTGAACGCCATGCCACCAGCAAATTGTCGAGCGAAACCGATCTGGAGCATATTTTAACCCTCGGGTTCAGGGGGGAAGCCCTGCCGAGCATTTCGGGCGTTTCCCGGGTGCATCTCACGACAAAATCTAGAGAGGGATCCGGCATCGAACTGAAGCTGGAAGAGGGAAAAGTCACTCATCAAAAAGAGATCGGGAGGGGGACGGGAACCCAGATCGCCATTTCCGCTCTGTTTGATAATTTTCCCGCGAGAAAAAAGTTTTTACGGTCGGCCTCGACGGAACTGGCCGCCATTACGGCGACGGTTAATCAACTGGCCCTTGCTCATAGCCATATCGGCTTTGAACTTTTTCACCAGGACAAAAAGGTCTTCGCTTATCCGGCCGTTGAAAATTTAAGGAACCGGGTTTATCAGATTTACGGTTCCGGCCTGCTTGATCAATTGACCCCCCTCGAAAAAGAGGATGATCCGCTGTTCGGGATCGAAGGGTTTATCTCCTTGCCTCCTCATTCGCAGGGGACCCGGTCTTATCAGGAGTTGTTTATCAACGGCAGGCCGATCAAAAACCCTTTGATCAGCCATGCGATTTATGAAGCGTATTCGACCCATTTAATGAAGGGACAGCATCCTGTTTTTATTTTTTTGCTCGGCATCGATCCTTCGAGAGTGGATGTCAATGTCCATCCCTCAAAAAAAGAGGTCAGGTTTTCCGATTCCTCGATGGTCCATCAAAAAATCTACCGGAAGGTTAAAGAGACTCTGGGCCGGTCCTCTCCCTCCGGCCAAACGGCCGGTCCGGCAGAGGGAGAGGAACCCGGAATTCAGCCCGGGGGAAAAATCGAAGTTCAATATAGAGTCAGGGAGGCGATTCAGCAATATCTGAATTCCGGCCAGCAGGAAGAGAGGAGGGGCCGGACGGATCCCCCCGATTTTTTTAAAGACGCCAGGGGTGAAAAAGAGCCTTTTTATCAGGTATTGGGGCAGTTCCATTCCATGTTTTTGCTGGTTCAGGCCGGAGAAGAGCTTCAAATTATCGACCAGCATGCGGCCCATGAGCGGGTGTTGTTTGAACGGTTTCTCGGCCAGTATTCCCGGGAGACGATCCCGGTCCAGCCCCTTTTGATCCCTCAGCAGCTTGATTTTACCGCCGACGAAATGGTGGTCCTGCAGGAATATGAAAAAGATTTTCATGAGCTCGGTTTTGAGTTTGATTTTTTTGGAGAAAGAACGATACGGGTCCGGTCTGTTCCCGGATTTTTAAGCCGGGCCGAACTGGCTTCTCTGTTTGCCGACCTGGTTGAAGAGGTCCGGCTGTTCGGGGAGGTTTTTTCAAAAAAGGAAAAGCTTGAAAAAATTGTGGCCACCCTGGCCTGCCATGCCGCGGTGAAGGCGGGACAATCGATGGGGCCGAACGAAATCTCGGTTCTCTACGGCGACCTGCTGCGATTAAACATTCCGCTGACCTGTCCGCACGGGAGGCCGATTACAAAACGGCTGAGTTTAAAAGAGATGGAAAGGATGTTTTGCAGAATTTAAGAGAGAGGCCTTTAATTGTGATTGCCGGCCCGACGGCAACCGGCAAAAGCCGTCTGGCGATGGAGCTTGCGGTTGAACTGGAAACAGAAATTATCAGCGCCGATTCCCGGCTGATTTACCGGGAGATGGATATCGGGACGGATAAACCCTCGGAATCTGATCTCAAAAAAGCGCCGCATCACCTGATCAATCTGGTGAATCCGGATCAATCGTTCAATGCGGGGGATTATAAAAGAGAGGCCTCCTCTCTCCTGGCCCGGCTCGACCAGAAGGATCCTTCACGGCCGGTCATCATGGCCGGAGGGACAGGGCTTTATATCAAAGCGGTCCTTTACGGACTGTGGGACGGCCCCCCCGCCGACCCTCTATTAAGGGCCCGGTTTCGGGAAGAGGAAGAGGCGTCGAAAGGCTCCCTCTACCGGAGATTAACCGAAATCGATCCTGTTTCGGCCGCAAAGATTCATCCGAATGATCAGCCTAAAATGATCCGCGCCCTCGAGGTCTTTTCTCTGACCGGAAACCCCATTTCGTTTTTTCATGGCCTCCACCGGTTTCAGGAAGCCCGCAGGCCTTTTATTCTGATCGGCCTGAAAAGCGGCCGGGAAACGCTCTACCGGCAGATTAACCTGCGGGTGGAAGAGATGATCGAGAGAGGATGGGTGGAGGAGGTCAAAGCCCTTATGGAAAAGGGATATCATGAGAAGCTTCCCTCCATGCGGAGTTTAGGGTATAACATTCTCTGTTCTTATTTAAGAGGAATGGTCTCGCTGGATGAAGCGATCCTCATGATCAAAAGGGATAGCCGGCGGTATGCCAAAAGACAGCTGACCTGGTTTAACAGAGATCCCCATATCCGATGGGTTGAACGGGAGGATGCCATCGGTCTGATCCGGGAGACGGTACGGCAGGCTTCCTGGCGGCAGGCCGGAGTCCTGATCCAGAAATAGGAAGAGCAGATACAGGTTCACAATCAGAGAAAAGGAAAAAGATGAATTTACAGGATATGTTTCTTAATCAGATTCGAAAAGAAAAAATATTGGTCACCGTCCACCTGGTGAATGGTGTGACGGTTCAGGGAACGATCAGAGGCTTCGACAGTTTTTCCATATTTCTGAAGCATGAACACCAGGAGCTTATTTATAAGCATGCGATTGTCTCGATTGTCCCTCAAAAAGAGGTTCAGACATTAAAAGAGGATGTGAACAAACTGTCTGCGGCAGAGGCTGAAAAGAAAGACGTTTTACAAACTTAAAAAGGTGAAAAAGGCGGAAAGGGAGTATGCCGGGAAAAACAGGGATCATTAAAATCGGGGTGATCGGGGGGAGCGGTTTATATGAAATGGAGGGATTGACCGGAATTGAAAAAATAACGGTTAAGACGCCGTTTGGGGCTCCCTCGGCCCCTTATATCGCAGGCACTCTGGAAGGGAAGCGGGTTGCTTTTTTATCCAGGCATGGGAATGGCCATAAATGGCTTCCTTCAGAAATTAATTACCGGGCCAATATTTACGGTATGAAAAAACTCGGCGTCGAACGGATTATTTCCGTCAGCGCCGTGGGGAGCATGAAGGAGCATATTCATCCGGGACATCTGGTGATCCCGGATCAATTCTACGACCATACCCGGCATCGTCAGAGCACGTTTTTCGGAGAAGGGGTGGTGGCCCACGTTTCTTTTGCCCATCCGATTTGCACGGATCTGGCCGGTCATTTGTTCCAGGCCGGAAAAGAGGTCGGGACTCAAATCCATCGGGGAGGCACTTATTTATGCATGGAAGGGCCTCAGTTTTCAACCCGCGCCGAGTCGATGATCTACAGGTCCTGGGGAGTGGATGTGATCGGGATGACCAATGCGACAGAGGCGAAGCTTGCCCGGGAAGCCGAAATCTGTTATTCCACGATCGCTCTGGCTACCGATTATGACTGCTGGCATCAGGAAGAGGAGAGCGTCAGTGTCGAAAGCGTGATTAAGATTCTGGCCCAGAATGTGGCCCTTTCCAAAAAATTGATCAGGCAGGCGATTCCGGCGCTTGGCGGAGAAAGATCGTGCGCCTGCCCGTCTGCCTTAAAAGACGCCATCATTACGGCAAAAAAAGCGATTCCTGCAAAAGTGAA
Source organism: Nitrospirota bacterium (assembly GCA_016201875.1). Lineage (GTDB taxonomy): Bacteria > Nitrospirota > Nitrospiria > JACQBW01 > JACQBW01 > JACQBY01. The sequence continues at coordinate 5,641 of JACQBY010000004.1, read as the reverse complement.
GTTGAAACTTAAACCGCTGATTCATAAATATATATATTAACGGTTTTATAATAATATTGACATGTTTAGGCATGTTAGACATTTTCTGGATTCCCGCTTTCGCGGGAATGACAAAGAGAGATTGCCGGACTTACACAGATCCGTCATACCCGCGAAAGCGGGTATCCAGTCAAGTAAGTTGTTTCTATTTTGAGATTTTTAATAAGTATATATAGGAGGCTGTAAAAGCATGAGTTTGTTAGTTGTGGGCAGCGTCGCGTTTGATTCCGTTAAAACCCCGTTTGGAGCGGTAGAGGACGCCCTCGGAGGGTCCGCCACTTTTTTTTCGGCCTCTGCCAGTTATTTTACAAAGGTCAATCTGGTTGCCGTGATCGGATCGGATTTTCCCGAAGAGCATCTTTCCTTTTTAAAGAGCAAAGGAATCAATCTCGATGGATTGCAGAAGGTTGAGGGGAAGACCTTCAGGTGGAAAGGGGAATACGGATTTTCGCTGAACGAAGCCAAAACGCTCGATACCCAGCTCAACGTCTTTCAGACCTTTAAGCCGGTGATTCCTCCTTCCTGCCGGGATGCTGAAATCGTTTTCCTTGCCAATATCGATCCTGACCTTCAATACGACGTTCTGGAACAGGTCCGCCGCCCAAAATGGGTTGCGTGTGATACAATGAATTACTGGATCTCGGGGAAGAAAGATTCATTGCTCAGGATTCTGAAAAAGGTTAACCTGCTGATGATTAACGACGGCGAGGCCAGACAGCTGGCCAACGAGCCCAACCTCGTCCATGCCGCTAAAATTATCCGTGCGATGGGGCCTGAAATTCTGATTATTAAAAGAGGGGAGTACGGGGCGCTGATGTTTAACGGAAAGACGGTTTTTGCGGTCCCCGCTTTTCCGCTTGAAAAGATTTATGATCCCACGGGCGCGGGAGATACCTTTGCCGGGGGGGTCATGGGTTATCTTTCCAAATCAAAGTCTTTTGATGACAGGGATTTACGGAGAGCGATCATTTACGGATCGGTGATGGCATCTTTTAATGTGGAATCTTTCAGTCTCGACAGGATTCGGCATTTAACCCATGATGAGATTGAAGCCCGATCGAGAGCCTTTAAGGAATTAACCCATTTTGAACTATCGTAAGGGAAGGGAACATGAATAATTTCTTAATTCTTATCGCAGGGTCAATGGTAATGCTCCTGGCGGGGTGCGCCTCCCCTGCACAGAGGATGATGAAGGAGAAAGATGCTTCAGCCCATTATAAAATGGGATTATCCTATTTAAATGATAAGGCCTATCAGGCGGCTTTTCTGGAATTTCAAAAGGCGGTAGATTCAGATCCCGGGGATAAGCTTTCTCATTACGCCCTCGGGACTGTTTATGTTCATATGAAAAAAAATCAAGAAGCCCTGAAAGAATTTGAAATCGTAACTAAAATCGATCCCGACTATTCCGAAGCGTATAATTATGCCGGGACTATTTCTGAATCCAGCGGAGATCTCGATGCCGCCGAGAAATTTTACAAAAAGGCCCTTAAAAACAGGTTATATCAAACGCCCCAGTTTTCTCATTATCATCTGGGCGACGTTTACCTGAAGAGGGGAAAATATCAGGAGGCGCTGGCTGAATATCAGGAAGCGATCCATATCGACCCTGGATTTGTCGAGGCTTACCGCGCTTCCGGAGACATTTTTTTGAAAGTCGGAGACGCCGCCGCGGCGATTGCCTCTTTTGAAGAGGCGGTTCATCTTTCGCCGGATGATCCGCAAAACCATTTCAAGCTGGGAGAAGCTTACTGGAATCAAAAAATATACAAAAAAGGGGAAGTCGAATTTAACAAGGTGATCTCTTTGGCTCCTAACAGCGATCTGGGGAAGGAGGCAAAGAAACAACTTGAACGAAGAAAATAAAAACGAAGCGATCGGCCGTTTTCTAAGAAGCGCCAGAGACCAGCAGGGGTTCAGTCTCCTGGATGTGTCGGCCAAGACTAAAATCAGCGTTTCCAACCTGGAATATATAGAGAATGAACAGTTCGCCTCCCTTCCCAATGAAGTTTTTGTGAAAGGCTTTTTAAGATCTTATGCAAAGGTTCTTGGAATCAGCGAGTCGGAAATCCTGGAGCGGTTTCATCAATGGAAAAGCCAGAACCTGGCTCATACGGTTTCCGAAAATGAAAAGGTTGAACAGGATAACAAGTGGTCCTGGCCGCAAATTCCTCTGGGGAGAATCAGGTCCCTCTATTATGAGGATAGGAGAAATGTCCCCGGCAAGATGATCGTCAATATTCTGATTGTCCTGGCGGTTATTCTGGGAATCATGATTTTGTTTTCAAAAAGAACCCCCGTGGAAGATCCATCCGGAGACTCCAGCGCCTCCCGGCCGTTAAGTTCCCCGGCGTCTGAACCTCTCGGTATTCCTCCGGCGACTTCTGCGCCATCTACAACTGCCGCCGGTTTGCCAGCCGACTCCGGAGCGCCCCCTAAACCCCAGGGTCCAAACCTTCATTTAGTCGTTCAGGCGATTGACCGTTCCTGGATCAGCGTCGTGATCGATGACGGGATTACCAGGGAGTTTTCTCTTCATCCCGATGACAGAATCTCGCTTGAGGCGGATAAAAAGTTTGTTTTAAATATCGGAAATGCCGGGGGTGTCAAAGTGTCTCTCAATGGCAAGCCGGTCGGACCGTTTGGCAAAAAGGGAGAGATTGTCAAAGGGATAAAACTGGCAGGGAATTAAACCTCAATTGAGGACTACCGGAGTAATTTCAACGGCTACAATGAAGTGATCGTGCGGACTACCAGCCCAGTAACCCGCTTTATGGTAAGTTCCTGACACAACGACCCGGGTCCCTTTTTTTAACGGTGGCGCATAGTAGCTGAAGACATCCAGGACTTGAGATCGATCTTCAAAACGGGTTTTTGAACCTTCCAGCACAAGAACCATGAATTCACTATCCATCTTTCCCCGGCCTGGAGTTAAGGAGCGAACATTCCCGGAGACTTTAAGATTTTTTCCATCATAAGTCTCGGGCGAAACGCGGATAGCGTCAACGCTGATGGGATTGAGAGATTCTTTTGCCTCCAACCTGCTCAGGTTGAAAACGGCGTCCCCAAACACGCACAACATTGTTAACATTAATAAAAATCTCATATATTAAGTATACCACCCATATAAAATTCTGCTTTTTGGAGAAAGGGGCATCCAAAGCTATTGAAAAGATTGAATAAATTTAAGTTCTGGTCAGTGAGGTTTTTAAAAGAGACACTGGCTGGGAAGCGATATTTTTAATTGAACGTTAAAATTGAACGTTAAATATGAAGAGTTCTACTAATACTACTTACAAATATGCCCATTTATCCGTCATTCCGGTATGCTTTAAGCCGGAATCCAGTGACTTTGCCGCCGTATTTTCTTGAAAACACCTGGATTCCCGATAGAGACATTCGGGAATGACGAAAAAGTGCCGCTGTAGTGCTAATTAGAAATAGAGGACCTATGATAATTTTTTTTAATGAATTTAGTGCTGTTCCAAGTATTCCTTTAAACTGATAATCCTAATCCCTTCAAATTCTTTAAGTCGTAACATCTCCTTGTCGCCGGTTACGATCAAATCGGCTCTCCCGGCTACAGCACATTCAAGAATTCTGTTATCTGGTTCGTCCTTAAGAACTTTAATTTTTCTGTTTAATTTCACAATGTTAGCGACATCTGAGAGATAAACGGCGGTACGACTGAGAGCTTCCTTTTCTCTCTTGAATTTACCTGCAAGGACTCTTAGGACTTCACTAATAATTTCCTTCGATATCATCAGCGAAACGTTTTCTTCAATAACTTTAAATATAGCTTTTTCCGCCTGACTTCCGGGAACGACAAAGGCTGAAATGTAAATATTAGAGTCAAATACGATCTTCACGTTTTAAGGAATGATTCCAGGTCTTTTTCAGTGAGAATACCTTTTTCCTTAGCTTTACTGCTCCAATAATCCTGGAGTCGGTTAAACTCGTTTTTTAATCTGTCCTGTCTTGCAATTCTAATTGCATCTTGAATGACAGCGCTTAATGATTTCCCTTCTTCCGTGGCGATCTTTTCTATTTCTTCTGCCAATTCCGGTGGAAGTGAGATTGTTTTCTTGACTGCAATGGCCATTGAAAAACCTCCTTTATGGTGTGAATTAATCATACCACTAACGGGAATTAAAATCAATGGATACGATTAGAAGTGAATCACGGTAATGTTTGACAAAGATGCAATGAAAGGGTAATAATAAACAAGATATGAAGTTAATTAAATCAAATCGGTTTAAAATTTACTTCCTTGTCTTTGCTTTTGTCGCGTCCTTGGCCGGAAATACTTACGCATGTCTTTTTCCATTTACCGCGCAAATGGAAAAAATCGCCATGCCGTGTGACACTCCAGAAGTTTCTTCTCCCGGTACAGCTCCCCAGGCCGATGAAAATTGTAATCAGGCCCTTCTTGATGAGGGGCTGGTAAGCCATTTCAATTCCTCTTCCCAACTGACCATTTTTAAAACAGCGCATGCCGCTTCACCTGTTTCCTCTCTGGTTTTACAAAGTGTTTTAGTTCCTCAAGAATCTTCTCTGTTTTCAATCACCAGACGCCATCTGGCAGACCTCGCACAACATCTTTCAGTTCCCATTTACACTTCGAATCACACCTTTCTTATTTAAACTTCCTCTATAGAGAGGTTTCTGAAAAGATCCCCCTTCCGTTTCAGGGAAAGGAAGATCAATTTTGTTTTTCAGCGGCCTCTGTTCATTGGTTTTACGCAATTGAAGAGGGGGAAGCATGTTTCAAGAGAAAAAATCCCATTTTATCTGTTTAATCTGTTTAATGTTTTTGCTGTTGGTTTTCAAATCTTCCGAAGCAAGAGGCTCCCAGCTCGAACTTTTAATTGAGCGGGCCATGACCCAAAACCCCGGTATTGTCGCGGCGACCCGGAAAATGGAAGCGCTCAAACAAGAGGTCATCCAGGAAAAAGCGCTGGAAGATCCGGAATTTACCCTGACGCAATCGGAGGTTCCATCCAATCTTGACCTCAGCAATCCTGCTCAAACCTGGTACGGAATCGGCCAAACACTCCCGTTTCCGGGGAAAAGAGCGATGAAAGGGAAAATTGCCGGGAAGGAGGTCGAGATTCAATTCCAGACGCTCCAGGCCACGATAAGAGAAACGATTTTAAAGATCAAAACCACATACTATCAACTCTTTTTGGCCAATCAGGGAGTCAACATTCACCTGACGCATCAGACGCTTCTTAATGAGTTTACCCAAAGCGCCCGGCAAAAATATGCCGCCGGCATGGGAACTCAGCAGGATATTGTAAAGGCAGAAGTCGAACTTTCGAAGCTCCATAACACTCTTTTAGCCCTGGAACAAGAGAAGATCAATGTTGTAACGATGTTAAATACGTTATTAAACCAGCCCGTGGATACTTCTCTGGAGACCCCGGAAGAACCCGGATCTGCCGGATTTAAATATACCCTTGAAGAATTAACTCCCGTGCCTTTAAAAAACCGGCCGGAAGTGATGGCCGCTAACCTCCAGATTGAGAAAAAAGAGATGAGCATTTCTCTCGCGGAAAAATATGTCTACCCCGATTTTATGGCTGAACTGACCTATATGCAG
>JACQBY010000003.1 GCA_016201875.1 Nitrospirota bacterium | reverse complement strand
GCAGCACCATTGACGAAGATGAAGCGTGGTATGTGTTAATGTACGAGCGAAGTTTTAATTCAAAATAACCGTCTCAACGGATCAAAAAAATCCAGTAAATATTCTTGACATCGGACCCCGTTTTCGATACTATTTTTTTAAATATCTATTTAACACTACAGCGGCACTTTTTCGTAATTCCCGAATGTCTCTATCGGGAATCCAGGTGTTTTCAAGAAAATACGGCGGCAAAGTCACTGGATTCCGGCTTAAAGCATACCGGAATGACGGATAAATGGGCATATTTGTAAAAAATCCGCTGTAGTATTAAATGCCTGATGGTTGTTTTTGGTTAAGATCATTCGGTATTTATTTTGATAATGAGTGTCTGGTGGATTGATTTACGAAGAATTGCAACCACCCAAAAAAAGTGCTAAAGAGTTCAGAGTTTAAAACCCTGTGCTTTTGCATAGGGTTTTTTTTTGTAAAATTTGAAAAAACGAAGGAGCCCTGTAATGAGTAAATTAACCCATTTGTTTACATCTGAATCAGTAACCGAAGGACACCCCGACAAGATTGCCGATCAGATTTCCGATGCTGTGCTTGATGCGATTATTGCCCAGGACCCGACCTGCCGGGTTGCCTGTGAAGCGATGTTAACAACGGGAATCGCCTTTGTGGCCGGAGAGATTACCACCTCCTGCTATGTCGAAATTCCGGATGTTGTCAGGGAAACCATTAAGAATATCGGGTACACCCGGGCGAAATATGGATTTGATTATGAAACCTGCGGGGTAATGACCTCGATTCATAGCCAATCTCCTGATATTGCCATGGGTGTTGATTCGGGAGGGGCCGGCGATCAGGGTCTCATGTTTGGTTTTGCCACGAACGAAACCCCTGAGTTAATGCCGATGCCGATTCTACTGGCTCACAAGTTAACCAAAAGATTGACCGATATGAGAAAAACCAATGTTATTGATTTTTTAAGGCCGGATGGAAAATCTCAGGTGACCATTGAATATGTTGATGGAAAACCCCGGAGGGTCAACACCATTGTTATTTCGACCCAGCATGCGCCCGATGTCAAAATGAGCGATCTGCGCGAGGCGATCATTGAACATGTCATTAAGCCGACCATTCCCGCAGAATTAATCGATCCAAAGCATATTATCTATCATATCAACCCAACCGGCCGTTTTGTAACCGGAGGTCCGATGGGGGATACCGGTTTGACCGGAAGAAAGATTATCGTCGACACCTACGGCGGAGCGGGGCGTCATGGAGGGGGAGCGTTTTCAGGAAAAGACCCGTCAAAGGTCGATCGTTCGGCCTGTTACATGGCCCGATATGTCGCGAAAAATCTGATTGCCGCCGGGATTGCCGAAAAATGCGAAGTCCAGCTGGCTTATGCCATCGGCGTGGCCGATCCTGTTTCGATCTTAGTCGATACGTTCAATACCTCGGATCTTCCTCAGGACAAAATCACGAAACTGGTTCGGGATCATTTCCCTTTAACGCCCAAGGGAATGATTGACCATTTAAGATTAAGAAGACCGATTTATAAAAAGACCGCCGCTTATGGGCATTTTGGAAGGAATGAACCGGAATTCACCTGGGAAAGAACCGATCTGGCGGAAACGATCAAAAAAGCGGCGGGGATATAAGTTACAGTTGATTGTTAAAGGGTTGAAAGGTTTATAAACTTTTCAACCATCAACTTTTATTTTTTCAACCATTTGAACATAAAGGAAGCATCCATGGATTATGATATCAAAGATATTAAGTTAGCAGCGAAGGGAAAATTAAGAATTGAGTGGGCCGAGCAGAACATGCCGGTCCTCCGGCTGATCAAAAAAAGGTTTAAAAAGGAAAAGCCGTTGGCCGGCGTAAAAGTTTCGGCCTGTCTTCATGTGACCACCGAAACGGCAAACCTGATGGAAACGCTTAAAATCGGGGGAGCGGATGTTTATATCTGCGCTTCAAACCCGCTGAGCACCCAGGATGACGTTGCCGCCGCGCTGGTTGATCATTTTGGCATTCCGACCTTTGCTATCAAAGGAGAAGACAACAAGACCTATTACAGCCATATCCAGGCTGTTTTAAATATCCGGCCGGGGATTACGATGGACGACGGGGCAGATCTTGTCTCGACGGTTCATTCAGAACGGCCCGAATTGTTAAAGCATCTGATCGGCGGGACCGAAGAAACGACGACTGGAGTGATACGGCTCCGGAGTATGGCGGATAAAAAAGTTTTAAAATTCCCTGTGATTTCAGTCAACGACGCGCAAACAAAGCATATGTTTGACAACCGGTATGGGACCGGACAGAGCACCCTCGATGGTTTTCTCCGGGCAACCAACCGGCTGATTGCGGGATCCGTATTTGTGGTCGCCGGCTACGGGTGGTGCGGAAGAGGGTTGGCCCAGAGGGCGCATGGAATGGGCGCGAGCGTGATTGTGACGGAGATCGATCCTCTAAAGGCGCTCGAAGCGGCAATGGACGGTTATCGTGTGATGCCGATGTCAGAAGCGGCTTCTCTTGGAGATTTCTTCTGCACGGTGACCGGAGATATTAATGTGCTTCGTAAAGAGCATTTTGCCGTGATGAAAGATGGAGCGATTATTGCCAATTCGGGCCATTTCAACGTCGAGATCGATATTTCCTCCCTGGAAAAAATGTCTAAAAAGAAAAGAATAATTCGCGAATTTGTCGAAGAATTTACGCTTCCCGGCGGGAACCGTATCAATCTTCTGGGCGAGGGGAGATTGATCAACCTTGCCTCTGCGGAAGGGCATCCTTCTTCGGTGATGGATATGAGCTTTGCCAACCAGGCATTGGCCGCGGAATATATTCTTAAAAATGCCTCCAAACTTGAAAAGAAAGTCTATCCGGTTCCCAAAGAGATCGATAACGAAATCGCCAGGCTCAAGCTGGATGGATTGGGGATCAAGATCGACAAACTGACCGCCGAACAGCAAAAATACCTGGCCTCCTGGGAAATGGGCACCTAATGGCATGGTTTAAACGGACCGGCAGGCCCGAATCCTCCGAAGGGAAACGGGTCAAAATACCTGAAGGGCTCTGGGTCAAGTGCAATAATTGCCGGGAGCTCATTTACAGGAAAGAACTTGAAAAAAATGTCCATGTCTGTCCGAAATGCGATTACCATTTTCCGATCTCGGTAGAAGAACGGATTGCTCTAATCCTTGATGAAAACAGTTTTAAAGAGATCGATGCCTCTCTGGAGGCGACCGATCCCCTTAACTTCAAGGACGTGCTGAGGTATAAAGACCGTCTGAAAGTCTATCAGGAAAAAACCGGATGGAAAGACGCCATGGTCTACGGAGACGGGACGGTTAAAAATCACCCTGTTGTTCTCGGCGTCTTTAATTTTAATTTCATGGGCGGGAGTATGGGGTGCGTGGTGGGCGAAAAGATCGTCCGGGCCGCCGAAAGGTCTGCTGATACCCGGGCTCCCCTGATTATTGTCAGTTCTTCCGGTGGCGCAAGAATGCAGGAGGGGATTTTCTCCCTGATGCAGATGGTTAAAACTTCTGCTGCCATCGCCAGATTAAGCGCCGCCCGCGTTCCGTTTATCTCTATTTTAACCGACCCGACTTTTGGAGGCGTCACCGCCAGTTTTTCGATGCTCGGAGATTTTCATATTGCCGAGCCTAAAGCGTTAATCGGGTTTACCGGCCCCCGGGTGATCGAACAAACGCTCAAGCAGCAGCTTCCCGAAGGTTTCCAGCGTTCTGAGTTTTTAATGGAACATGGGATGCTCGATATGATTGTGGGAAGAAAAAAACTCAAAGAAACGCTTGGAAACCTGATAGAGTTCTTTGTTTAAATAGAGTTCTTTGTTTAATAAGTGAAGCAACCGGCTTTGCCGGCGCTTCACGCGGGGGCACGGGGGGCATTGAGTGAATTTTACGAAGAAGGCCCCCCGATAAAATAAGTGAAGCAACCGGCTTTGCCGGCGCTTCACGCGGGGGCACGGGGGGCATTGAGTGAATTTTACGAAGGCCCCCCGATAAAATAAGTGAAGCAACCGGCTTTGCCGGCGCTTCACGCGGGGGCACGGGGGGCATTGAGTGAATTTTACGAAGGCCCCCCGATATAATTCGGATTTCGACTGAAACGGCGCTCCTCTCCCGGGGAGGAATATGACCTATCCAGAAACCCTTCAATATCTATTCCAACTCCAGAAAAGAGGGATCAAACCCGGTCTTTCCGCAATGGTGGATCTCCTGGCAGACGTTGGCAATCCGCATCATTCCTTTGAAACAATTCATGTCGGGGGGACGAATGGAAAGGGATCGGCCTGCGCGTTTCTTTCTTCGTGTCTCCGCTCCTCAGGGTATAAAGCGGGGCTTTATACCTCCCCTCATCTGGTCGATTTTACCGAACGGATCGTTGTCAATTCGGTTCCCATTTCTCAATCGGACGTGGTCCGCCTGGCCGGTCTGATCCGGAACTCCATAAGTCATCCGGTCACCTTTTTTGAATTTACCACGGCGCTGGCATTTCTTTATTTTATGGAACAAGAGGTCGATATTGCGGTGATAGAAGTTGGCCTGGGGGGGAGGCTGGATTCGACAAATGTGATATCCCCTCTTGCGGTCATTATTACCCATATCGATTTTGATCATCAGGAGTTTTTGGGAAACACGCTCCTGGAGATCGCCGGGGAGAAGGCGGGGATTATCAAAAAAAACATTCCCGTTATTTCAGGGGTCTCGCATGTCGAGCTTCGCGAGCTTATTTTCAAGACCGCGGGTTCTCTGGAAGCGCCTCTCTTCCAGATGGGGGCCGATTTTGCTTCTGAACCTGTAGACGCTCCTTTCAGATCGAATGCTTTTCACTACCGCGGCATGGATGCTCATTACAGGAATCTCTCAACGCCGTTATTGGGAGAGCATCAAGCCGGGAACGCTTCTCTTGCTATTGCCGCCCTTGAAGTGATCCGGAAAAAGGGATTTTTTTCCGGTGAAAAAAGTATCCGGGCAGGTCTTTTAAATGTTCATTGGCCCGGAAGAATAGAAGTCATTCAGGAGAACCCGTTGATCATTCTGGACGGCGCTCATAACCCTTCCGGGGCAAGGACCCTTTCCGGTTTTTTGCACAGGATTGAGGCGCCGGGAAGACGGTTTCTGGTTCTTGGAATTATGAAAGACAAGGATATTGAAGCGATTGGTCAAACGCTATTTCCCTGGGCCGATGAAATTATTCTGACTCAGGCCGGTTTTCAGAGGGCGGCTTCACCTCGGGAACTTCTTGCCGCGCTCCCTCCTGTAGATAAACCGGTATATCTGATCGATTCAATTCCTGAGGCGCTGGAGTTTTTAAAGGCGAAGAGCTGTTCCAATGATGCGGTCTGCTTCACAGGGTCCCTTTATACCGTTGGAGAAGCTAAAGCGGCGCTGGAAGGGATTAAAATCCCCGTTCCTCTTCATGGCTAAGGGCCCTTCTCTCTATTGTCTCTTGTTTTTTTTCCTCATTTTTAGCTTCCGATTGCTCCATTTCGCGTCCGCCCAGGAGGTCATTATCCGACCTGTGGATCGGTCGATCCAAAGACCGGAAGAACAGGGAGGAGAGCCTGTTCAGTTGAAGGCCGATCATCTGGAGTTTTTTCAGGACACTCAAACATATGTTGCTTCGGGGAACATAAAAGTCTCTCAGGGGAAAAAGGAGATTACCGGAGATTTTTTTAATTTCAACCAGAAGACCGGTCAGATGGACATCTCCGGGCATGTGGTGATTATAGAGGGATTCAATCAGGTTAAAGCTGATAAGATATCGCTGAATATTAAAAGTCAGGAGGGGGTCATTTATCAGGGGCATATGATTTTCGGGCCCGACCATTATCATCTCGATGGGAAGGTGATCGAAAAAGTCTCTCCGGAGGAGTATATTGCCAGAGGGGCTATCGTGACGACCTGCGAGTGCGCTCAGGCTGATTACAACCGTCCCCCCCGGCTCCCCTGGAGAATCCGCCTGAGTGAACTCAAGACCAACCCCGATCATTATGTTACGGGGAGGAACGTTTTTTTTGAGGTTTTGAATGTTCCGGTTTTATATTCTCCTTATATCTATCTCCCTGTTGCCCGGGAGCGTCAAACCGGTTTATTAATCCCGAATTTCGACTATAACAGCCAGGACGGATTCAGAATCCTTCAGCCTTTTTATTGGGCGATTGCCAGAAACCAGGATTTAACCTTATCGCTCGATTACCGGTCGTTAAGGGGAACCGGCGCCGAGATGGAATACCGTTATATCGCCAGCCGGTACTCCAGCGGCGTTTTGTTCACCCATTATTTTAAAGATGCCCTGGTTGGAATCGACCGGTCCGAAGTCCGGTATAATCATACGCAGATTTATTCCGAACATGTCGATGCCCGTCTTTCTCTGAATTATGTAAGCGATCAGGCTTTTTTCAGGGATTTAAGCGTCTCCACGGCGGACATCAGCCAGAGAAGCGTCGAATCCAATCTTTATTTATCCGGCAGATGGGAAAATCAGACCGCTTATTTATTAACGCGGTTTACCAGGGATTTGACCGCTGACAGCGACTTAACGCTTCAAAAGCTTCCTGAAATCGGATATTCCTTTCACACATCTCCTATTTTTTATACCCCTCTTTATCTTGATTTTAGTTCCACGGCGACCTATTTTTACCGTCAGGCGGGCTTGAAAGCCGGCCGGTCCGATACCTACCTGCAATTAATCGATGAAATGCCGATCGCTCATCTGGGAGTCTTGACGCCCCGCGCCGGTTTCCGAAAAACGGTTTATTCCCGGAGTGTTTCACGGGAATCCTCCATTGAAAGAAATATTACCAAACTGGGGATCGGATTTGATAATAGTCTGAGCAGGGTTTACCGGGGAGATGACCCTCTGACTCATGTCATTGAATCGTCATTGGTTTATGAGTATGTTCCCCCGGTCGATCAATCGGATGTTCCTCAATTTGACAATATCGATTTGATTCCTGATAAAAACCTTTTCACCTACTCATTGACCAACCGGTTATTAAGAAAGAAAGAAGAGATCTTTTATCTGAAATTGACAGACAGTTATCAGGTCAATCCCACAGAGGGGCGGTTTTCAGACTTAAGGGCCGAGATGATGTTTTTGCTCTGGGATGTGAAAGTTAAAACCGACTCCTATCATAATTTATACGAAGGGTTTACCGATATCTTTAACCTTGACCTTTTATACGATTCTCCCGGCCGGTGGAACCTGTCGGTTGGAGAGCGGTTCACGAAACAGGGGAGTATCCCCCAAAAAGGGGATATTTTTAATCCCCTTTCGCTGGGACTTCAGCAAATTCAACCGGTGCCGATCCGTTTCGTGACCTCAGTCTTGAGAATTTATCTTACCCGGGAATTGACAGTTGCCGCGAAGATTTATTACGATGATCAAAATAACATTTTTACCGAATCCGATTATGGAATCCGCTACATTTCCGGGTGCTGGGGGATAACCCTCGGGTATGTGATGTTTCCGGATAAGAACCAGGTCTCTTTCTTAATCACTTTAACCGGTATCGGAGGTCAGCCATCCGGGGCGTTTAAAAATCTTTTTTAAAATCAGGTTTTTAATGATTGATGCATTCGTAAAAAATCTGAAAGAGCGGTTTTTTGTCATTCCCGTGCAAACGGGAATCCAGTTTTTTCAAGTAGTTATCTGCTCCCTAGATTCCCGCTTTCGCGGGAATGACGACTTTTTACGAGACCATCAATGGGTATTAACCGTTTAATGCGTCGGACTTGAAAGGCCAGGCAGGCAATGGAAATCAGCGTCTATTATGAAGATACCGATTGCGGGGGCGTCGTCTATTATGCCAATTATTTAAAGTATTTCGAACGGGGAAGGACGGAACTCCTGGAAGCCGCCCGATTTTCCCTGTCTGATTTAATGGGTGAAGGGATTGTGTTTACCGTGGTGCAGTGTGAAATATTTTACCGCTCTCCCGCAAGATACAGAGACATTCTCAGGATAGAGACCTGGTTAACCGAAGCGACAAGGACGGTTTTAAATTTCAGCTACCGGATCATCGAAAAGAAAAGCGGAAAACGGATAGTCGAAGGGAATACAAAGCTGGTCTCTGTCGGCTTAAACGGAAAGGTTAGAAGGCTTCCTCAGGAGATGGCCGACCGCCTTGCAACAATAGTGACTCCACCTCGCGCCTGACTCCTCACGCCTTACGGTTTTACCGGTTTTTTCCTTCCCCCCAGTGCAGTTTATTCCTCAAAACCTCGAAATAACTCAGGCCCGGAGAGCGGATAAGTTCCGTTTTTGCATCGTTTGTTTCGATATGAATTTGATCTTCCAGCCGCAATGAAAAACCGACCTGGCCGTCAAAAGTGACCATGGCCCCTTCTTCTTTTGATTTAAGGACAATTTCCACCTTCATTTTAGAGGGAATGACGATGGGACGCTGGGTCAGGGTGTGGGGGCAGATCGGCGTCAATATGATCGCGTCGATAGAAGGGTGAATGATAGGTCCTCCGGCCGAAAGGGAATAAGCAGTCGATCCTGTCGGGGTGGCGGCGATCAGGCCATCCCCTCTTAAAGCGGAGAGAAACTGGCCATCGGAGTAGATTTCCAGTTTGATCATTTTTGCCAGCGTTCCCTTGTTGATGATGACATCATTCAGAACATGAGATTGCGCGATTTTCTTCCCCTGCCGGGTGACGCTGGTTTTTAACATGATCCTTTCATCGACCGAATATTTTTTTTGAAAAATATTTTCCAGCGTCGGGTAGAGATCTTCAATGGTGATTTCCGTTAAAAAACCGAGTCCGCCTAAATTAACCCCCAGAATGGGAACATGATGCCCCTCAATCAGGCGGGCCGCGGAAAGGAGCGTTCCATCGCCTCCCAGAACAATCAGCAGATCCATCTCCTGGGGAATCAGGGGAGAATTGAAAAGAGCCGCATTTTCTTTTAAATGCAAAGCGATTTCCTGGCCAAGGAAGACTTTTTTATTTTTTTTCTTCAGCCAATGAAGAAGGTCCCCGGCAATTTTCTGGATGTCGAAGCCAAACGGTTTGGCGATGATTCCTATTTTTTCCATCGGTTCCACGATTTCCTGTGATGATGTTTCATTTTTGAACGGGGTTGTTTTACAAGATAACAATATTGATGGTCTCGTAAGAAGTCGTCATTCCCGCGAAAGCGGGAATCTAGGAAACACATAACAACTTGAAAAAACTGGATTCCCGTTTGCACGGGAATGACAGAAAACAGCTTTTTCAGACTTTTTACGAGACTCTCAATATTAAATCAATTCAATTAAATATTTTATCATAATAAATAGATGAAAAAACAAAAAGTTATAAGTTTTTTTAAGAAAAAACTCATAGTACAAAAAAAAATTGACATTAAAAAACAGCTATGATATATCAAATAAACTTTGTTTCATTTTTGAAATATTTTTAAAAAATACCCGCGGTTATCTGGAATTTATTTATTATTTTGAAAATGAACAGGTTTTTATCTCTTTTTTTAATCGCGTCAGGGTTATTCATTCTTGTTAGTGGAAAAGCCGCATTGGCCACTCATGAGACAGATCATCGTTATACGATCCATGGCCTGGTTAAAGAAGCTTCCGGAATTCCCCGGCCAAATGTAAAAGTAACCGTTTCAGATACGTTGACCGGCGAGGGGAACACGGTTTTTACCGATCAAAAGGGTTATTATGAGGTGTTGCTTCATCTTCACAATAGCAATTTAGGGGATGAAATCCGGGTATCTGCCGGGTCTATGGCAAAGGTGATTAAAGCGGAGTTTAACCCTGAAGATAAAAAAACTGAAAGAAAAGCGGAAGTCAATTTTGAATTTGCTCTCCCCGAAGGGAGAAAAAGCAATCAGGGGTGGAGTCTCATCGCAGGAATTTTATTGGTCGTCGGCTTTATTTTTTTAACGGCAACGGTTTTTAAACAAAGAAAAGCACTAAAATAAAGTGAAGCAACCGGCTTTGCCGGCGCTTCACGCGGGGGTCCGGGGGGCATTGAGTGAATTTCACGAAGGCCCCCCGATATAAGTGAAGCAACCGGCTTTGCCGGCGCTTCACGCGGGGGTCCGGGGGGCATTGAGTGAATTTCACGAAGGCCCCCCGATATAATAGGCAGTCAATATTTACCGGGAGTGCTCCATGAATTTAATTTCCAGCGGCAATCATAAGTACAATATTGAAGTGCCGGGTGTTGAGTATTTTGCGCAGGAAGTTGAATGCAGGAATGCCTGCCCGGTAGGGACAGACGGAGGAGCCTATGTTCAGGCCATTGCCAATCAGGAATATGAGAAAGCCTACGCCATCGCGAGAGGGCCCAATCCCTTCGCTTCGATCTGCGGCTGGGTCTGCAATGCTCCCTGTGAATCGGCCTGCAACAAAGGGAATGTTGACCGTCCTATCGCCATTCGCGCTTTAAAACGGTTTGTTACAGAAAAATATGGCGTTGAGACTTTAAAAGATCCTTCCGGAACTTTAAAATATTCCACCGCGCCGGGGAAGCCTTACGGGATCAACACCGGTGAAAAAATCGCGATTATCGGGGGGGGGGCGGGAGGACTGACCGCGGCTCATGATCTGGCCCGCCTCGGTTATCAGGTGACCGTTTTCGAAGCGAACCGTTTTCTCGGGGGGATGTTTTATCTGGTCCCCGAATATCGTTTGCCCCGCCCGTTAGTCAGAGCCGAAATCGAAGCGATTATGAGTATGGGGGTCGAAGCCCGTTTAAACACCCGTGTCGGCAAAGATATCTCTTTTGAAGAAATTCAAAAAGATTTTAAGGCCATTATTGTCGGCGTGGGGTGCTGGCTTCCCCGTTCTCTGAATATTGAAGGGCATACCCTTCCCGGCTTTATGGAAGGTTTGAATTTTCTAAAAAGGGTTTATATTGACCATGAAAAGATCAACCTCGGTGAAAAAGTGGTCATCATCGGAGGCGGGAATGTGGCGATGGATGTCTGCAGAACCGCCGTCCGGCTCGGGCCTAAAGAAGTCCATGTCGTCTGTCTGGAGTCATGGAAAGAAATGCCTGCCGATCCTATGGAAATTGAGGACTCTGTCGATGAGGGAATCCTCTTCCATCCCTCTAACGGTCCTAAACGGGCTGTGGAAAAAAACGGCGTGGTTTCAGGATTAGAGGTTACAAAAGTCAAATCGGTCTTTGACGATCAGAGGAGGTTCAACCCTCAGTTTTTTGAAAATAGCGAATGGGTTCTTGAGGCGGATACGATTATCGCTTCTATTGGACAGGCGTCCGATGTTTCTTTCCTCCCCCAGGGTCCAGGTTTTAGAATCGGAAGAGGGGGGACCCTTATTGTTAACCCCGATATGTCGACCAATGTGCCGGGAGTTTATGGGGTAGGGGATGTTGTCACAGGCCCCAGGATTTTCATTGAAGCGATTGCCGGCGGACAAAAAGCTGCCATGGCGGTCCATTCTTACCTGACCGGAAAGAACATTGAAATTCTCAAAAAAGGGGTTTCGACGTTAGTTGGCGATGGCATCAGAGATCACCAGATGCCCAAAGACTGGACCCGCATTCCCCGGCAAAATCCCGCCCTTTTAGTCCCTTCGCTCAGAGCCAACAATTTTAATCTGGCCGAACTCTCCTACGTCGAAAAAACCGCGGTTGAAGAAGGAACCCGGTGCCTGAAGTGCCATATTAATCCGATATTCAACGGCGATCTCTGTATTTTGTGCGGGGGGTGTGTCGATATCTGTCCTGAATATGCATTAAAAATGGTCCCCCTGGACCAGATGGAACCGACACCGGTACTCCAGAAAGCCATTGAAAATTATTATGATGTTTCTTTGAATGGCGCCGGGGCCAGCGCCAAAAATGCCGCCGACGGCAAACCGGATGTCAAACTGAGCAAACTCGGAACGGCAATGATATGGGATGGAAACGTTTGTATCCGGTGCGGTTATTGTGCCAGACGCTGTCCCACGCAGGCCATTACGATGGAGCACCTTGAATATACGCAGGAGGTGAAGGGTTCATGAGCAACGAAGAAAAAAACAAAACAAATAAATCGGGCGAGATGAACCGCCGAAAATTTTTTAATTTGATCGGCTGGGGGGGGCTCCTGGCATCGGCAGGGGGGTCCGCGATCGGGACCTATAAGTTTATGTTCCCCACAGTCCTTTATGAACCGCCGACAATTTTTAAAATTGGAAAGGTTACCGATTTCAGTATGGGCGTCGACGAACGGCTCAAAAAAGAACGTCAGATCTGGGTGGTCAGAAATGAGCGGGGCCTCTATGTGCTGGTGGCGATATGCCGCCATCTGGGCTGTACGCCAAACTGGTTTCCCGATCAGCAGAGGTTCAGATGCCCCTGTCACGGAAGCATCTACGATATCTTCGGCAATGTAAGAGGCGGACCTGCCCCAAGAACGCTCTGGAGAGCAGGCGTGTCCCTTGATGTCGTTGATAACCAGGTGGTGGTGAATTTTTTAACCCGGCAGGATCCGGACCCCGAATCAACGGTAAACGGTTTAATGGTGGAAGAGGCTCCCAGGGAAGCGGAACCTTATTTTATTAAAAACGCCTGATACGATCAACGTCCGATGGGAGATATAAGTAATGGTTGATTTTTTTGAAAATTTAAAAAACAAAATAGTTGAAACTCAGGTCTGGAAATCGATTTTCCGCCATGGATTTCCAGACACAGATACCAACCGCGCCCTGGTGATGTTTTCAAATGTTCTGCTCCATCTCCATCCGGTTAAGGTCAGGAAGAGCGCTCTTCGGATTCGTTACACCTGGTGCCTGGGAGGGTTAACCTTTTTCATGTTTATTCTCCTCACCATCACCGGGGTATTTTTGATGTTTTATTATGTTCCCGACACCCGAAGCGCTTATCAGAATATCAAAGATCTTCAATATGCCCTTTATTTCGGTAATTTAATGCGGAACCTTCACCGCTGGGGGGCGCACGCGATGGTCTTCCTCGTCTGGCTCCACATGACCAGAGTATTCTTGACCGGGTCTTACAAACCCCCGAGAGAATTTAATTGGATCGTCGGGGTTTTACTGCTGGTTTTAACTCTTTTATTAAGCTGGACCGGGTATTTGCTCCCCTGGGATCAACTCGCTCTCTGGGCGGTGACCGTGGGGTCTAAAATGGCGGAAGCCTCCCCGTTGATCGGGTATTCCGGTCCTTTCGGAAAAGAGATGGGGATGAGGGTCGATAATGACATCCGGTTTATGCTTCTGGGAGGGACGGTGGTCGGACAGAGCACCCTTTTGAGGTTCTATGTCCTTCATTGCGTCGGCCTGCCGCTTCTGGCCACCCTGTTTCTTGCTGTTCATTTTTGGAGAATCAGAAAAGACGGATTTTCAGGACCGTTATAATCGCAGTCCATTATTAATAAATCAGCCTAAGAGGCAATAAATGGCCATAGAAGTTAAACATGAAATTTTCCCGAAAAATCCGAAAAAGAGCTACGGGTTGGTCGAACTGGTTAAAGGGACGTCTCCGATCACTGACAAGGAGCCCGAGACAACAGTCTTTACCTGGCCAAACCTGGTATTTATTGAGCTCATTGCGATTTTACTCTCATCCATTATTTTAATCGCCTTATCCTTATACTCCGGAGCGCCGCTCGAAGAGATGGCGAGTCCCGATACCACGCCAAACCCGATGAAAGCCCCCTGGTATTTCCTCGGCCTTCAGGAGCTCCTGGTTTTTTTCGATCCGTGGCTTGCGGGCGTGGTGCTTCCCGGCCTGATCATTGTCGGACTTATCCTTGTCCCTTATATTGATGTGAATCCCAAAGGGGTGGGGCAATATAATTACACAGACCGTAAATTCGCGATCTGGACCTTTTCGTTTGGGCTTGCCTTATGGTACATCATGATTGTGGTTGGAGTTTATTTGAGAGGATTGGACTGGCAGTGGTATTGGCCCTGGGATGACTGGGAACTGCATAAGCCCCCTTCGGCCGTCTCTCTGATCGACTATTCGCTGATATTGACCTCCTGGGGTTTAAGCAAGGGGGGAGCTCAAATCGTCGCTTATGCCACCGTGGTCGGATACTTTGTCGTCGGGATGACCATTCCTTTTATTTTCTTCAGAAAATTTTATAAGGAACTGGGGTTTGCCCGTTACAATATTACCATGCTCTTTTTTTTGATGATGATGGGCGTTCCGGTTAAAATTATTCTTAGAATTGTGTTTAATATTAAATATCTTCTGGTGACGCCCTTTTTCAAAATTTAAAAAATTTCTGGGAGAAAGATATGGAAAGATTCTGGGTTGGCATGTTTCTCTTGATCGGAACGATTTTAATCACATTGGTTTTTGTATGGCTGCAGGTCTGGCAGGAAAGAACTTTCAATAAAAAGGGAGATCAATAAGTCATGTACAGGAATACCATTCTATTTGCCAGCCTGAGCATTGCGTTATTCTCTTTATTGGGTTTTGCAATGTATAAGGAAGAAAATCCGGAATGGAAAAGTTATCAGAAGGAATATAACGTTCTGTTATCTGAAAAGGCCGGAGATCCTAAACTGGCGAATCTCCCTTTAGGGTTAAAACAGAATTGGAATAGCGTCTTAAATAGAATTGACCGGTGCATGACCTGCCACATGGGAGTTTCAAACACCAAATTTTTTGCCGATGCGAAACAACCTTATAAAGCCCATTCTTTTCTGGGGGAAGGGGAGTTTATGAGAAAGCATCCTTTCGAAAAATTTGGTTGTACCATCTGTCATCAGGGAGATCCTCAGGCCAATTCAGTGGAAAGAACGCATGGATTTGTCGACCATGTCGACCGCCAGCCGTTAACAGGTATTTTTGTTTATTCTTCCTGCAGTAAATGCCATACCAATCTCTATGCTCCGGATGTTGATTTTAAAGAAGCCCCGGTTCTGATGAAGGGTAAAGCCCTGGTGATGCAAAAGGGGTGCGGCGGATGCCATACGATCAAACAGATGGGCTATGGAGGGATTATGGCTCCGGAACTGTCGGCATTTGGAACACGCACAGAATTGGCGTTCCATCTGGTCCACGACTTTTCACATGTGGAAAATCCGGTAAAATCGATGAAAAACTGGGAATGGGAGCATTTCAAGGATCCGCAGAAAATCACCCCCGGAAATCGTCTTGCGACGCCTCCCCAGCCGCCGACCATTATGCCGAATTTTCATTTAACCGATGACGAGACAACGGCTTTAACCGTATTTGTGATGAGCTTTAAAGATAAAAAGGTGGAGAACATCCCGATGGACTATCTTCCTCCCCCTTATCCGGCTACGGTGCAGGCGCCTGCCGCACCTCCGGCGAAGGTAGAGCCGAAGAAAAGGTCGGCAAAAAAACCTTGATCCTGAATCCGGGGGGACTCTTTGGTTGAGACCCCCGGGAACCTGGCGCTTACTTTGATTCTGGTTTTGGTTCTGGTTTAGATTCTGGTTTTGGTTTTGGTTCTGGTTTAGATTCTGGTTTTGAAGAGGGGGGAGGCGGGGCCGGAGAAGGAGTGGCTGATTTATTTTTAAATTTATCAGAATAGTCCGTCACATACCACCCCGACCCCTTAAACATAATTCCAGGAGACGAGATCAGCTTTCTTACGGGGCCCTTGCACAGAGGGCACTCTGTTACAGGCGTATCGCTGAATTTCTGAATCAGCTCGAACTGGTGTTTACAGGTTTCACAGGCATATTCATAAATGGGCAATTTTTCCTTCTTTCCTTTTTAGAATCTTAACGTAATTTCAATAGGGCGGTTTCAATCTGGTCAACCCCCTGTTGGATCTTTTCCATCGAGGTCGCATAAGAGAGCCTGATGAAATGATCGTTTCCAAAAGGTTCTCCGGCCACTACCGCAACATGGGCTTCCTCAAGAAGGTAATTCGACAGATCGATGGAATTTTGAATTTTTCCCGTTGAACCCGTTTTACCGAAGTAAGAAGAGATATTCGGAAAAGCATAAAAAGCCCCCGGGGGCATAAAACAGCCCACTCCCGGAATCTTATTCAGGCGGTCGACAATAACTCTTCGCCTCTTATCAAATTCCCCGACCATTTGATGGGTAAAGACATCTCCTTTTTCAAGCGCTGTCACCGCCGCTTTTTGGGAAATTGAGGCAGGATTGGATGTGCTTTGACTTTGAATCATTTCCATCGCTTTGATAATTTCCTGCGGCCCCAGGGTATAACCAATCCGCCATCCTGTCATGGAATAAGCTTTTGAAACCCCATTGACGATAAGGGTCAGGTTTTTTAACTCTGGAGCGAGGGAGGCGATATTGACATGTTTAAACTGGTCATAAACGATTTTTTCGTAAATTTCATCATAGATCACAAGGATCTGGTATTTTAAAAGAATGTCGGCAATGGCCTCAAGGTTCTTTTTCGAATAGGCCGCTCCCGTGGGGTTGGAAGGCGAATTCAGAATCAGAGCCTTTGTCTTCGGGGTAATTGCTTTTTCCAGCGCCTGGGGATCGAGAAGAAACCCTTCTTCCTCACGAGTCTGGACGATGACGGGGGTCCCATCGTTGATTAAAACCTGATCGGGATAAGAAACCCAGTAGGGAGCCGGAATGATGACCTCGTCTCCTTTTTCAAATAAAGCCTGGGCGATATTGTAGAGAGAATGTTTGGCTCCGCAGGAGATCAACACCTCGTTTTTTTGATATGAAAGGTTTTTTTCTTCGAGAAATTTTTTGATGATCGTGACCGGAATCCCTTTTGCCGCCATGAGTTTAGCCCTGGCGGTCATGGCAAGGGTTGCAGAGGGTTTAATTTGAGACAGGCGTTTTGCCAGCTTTATTTTATTCATGTTTTTTGAAATCTTTTTTGAAGCGATTTCCAGACAACGGGGGGAACCAGATCTCTCACATCCCCCCCGTGGCCCGAAACGGCTTTAATAATACTGGAGGTTAAATACGAATATTCTTCGCTCGGCATTAAAAAAACGGTTTCGATACGGGGATCGAGCTTGCGGTTCATCAGGGCCATTTGAAGTTCATATTCAAAATCTGAGACCGCACGGAGTCCCCGGATGACCGAGGCTGCCTTCTTTTTCCGGACATAATCGACCAGGAGGCCGTCAAAAACTTCCACGTCGACACATTTGAGAGTGGCCACAGAATCTCTGATCATTTCAAGCCGTTCGTTGACATCAAAAAGGGGATGTTTATGAGGGCTCGGAGCGATGGCAACAATCACTTCCTCAAAAAGGACCAGGCTCCTTTTAATTAAGTCAATGTGGCCATTGGTAATCGGGTCAAATGTTCCGGGGTAGACCCCTCGTTTTATTTTTTTTCTGGAGTTAACGGTCATAGGAAACTCGCTTTATCAGGGAGACTCTGATCATTCTGATAAGCCGATATATGAGTGTCGCCGTAACAGTACCGTTTTTTTAAGAAGAAAGAACCAAAATTCGGACTTAAGGAGACCTTCTTAAAATGTTCGACGAAAATAAGTCCGCTTTTTCGGATCATATCACTCTCTCCCAAAACAGGCAATAATTTTTCTAACAGGATGGCGCCGTAGGGAGGATCAATATAGGCGATGTCATATAAATGGCCGGGTGTTTTAAACTTGAAAACGTCGAGGCAAAGGAGGGTGGAGGAGGCATTCAGTTGAAAATGATCGATGTTTTTTTTTAATAAATTAAAATGATTTTTATCTTTTTCAACAAAGGTGCAATGCCGCGCTCCCCGGCTGAGGGCTTCAATTCCTACCGATCCCGTTCCGGCAAAGAGATCGAGAAAATCAGCCCCGGCAATCTGGTCTCCCAGAATATTAAAGAGTGCTTCCTTGACCTTTCCGGAGGTCGGGCGCAATTCGTGATGGCCTGGGGTACGACATAACGCCCGCCCCTTTTTAAATCCCCCTGTAACCTTAATCATATCGGCTCATTTCAATCCTGATGGGCTCGTAAGAAGTCGTCATTCCCGCGAAAGCGGGAATCTAGGAAACACATAACTACTTAAAAAAACTGGATTCCCGTTTGCACGGGAATGACAGAAAACTGTTTTTTCAGAGTTTTTACGAGACCATCAATTCTATTTTAGCATAACCGGGGGGAGATTGTTTTGACTTTGTATGGGAAAGAAAATATAATTCAAAAAATATTCTTATGAGGGAGTGTCGATGAGGGAAAGTCAAAATGGCGAAGTCATCCATCGTTTGAGCCTGTTTTATAGAAAGGGATTAGAATTTGTTTTCATTGCATTGGCGGGCGGAATGTTTCTCCAGGCCTGTTCGAGTTCCGCTCCATTCCTTGTTCCCCAGGAGAGCGGAAATAAAGAGGGTGCAAACGCGGGGAATGGAGAGGTGAAAGTCCAGATCAAGCCGATCTATACTTCAGGGCTGGAATCCGCGGACAGGGACCATTATCAGTTTGACTTTTCAAACTATTTTACGGCTATTGAAGTCCATTTCCGTAACGGGACTCAGGACCCTGTCAGGTGGGACCTTTATCAGTCGGTATTAAAAGATAGTGAGAGCAAAGAGTTCAGGCCATTAAATGAAGAAGAAGCGGTTCACTATTACAGGTTTGGCGATCAGGATGAAAAAGGGATTATTTTATTAGAAAAGTCCTATGAACAGCAAAAAGAAGAGATTGGTAAAATAAAGGAGTTTATCTTAAAGGCCGGTATCATTTCACCCAATCAGGAAGTGACAGGGTTAATTCTGTTTAAAAGAGTCTCTTTTTCTCATTGCGATAAGATTCTCCTTGTGGTGGGGGGAGTTCAGATCGGCAATCGACAGGAGACGAGTCTGAAATTTCCTTTATCCTGTCCCGAAGACTAAAAGATTAAGATCCTTCTTTTGAGCCGAGGGATGCAAGCTCGTTAATGAAGATATTACTTTTTCTGCGATTATTTAAGATGGTGCGATCCATGATGGCCCCGCAATTTACGCATTTCCATGCATAAAATGTAAGAAAAAAATCTGAAAGTCTTTCTAGAAACATTAATCCTTCACATTTTGGACATTTCATGGAAAACTCCTTAAATACAGTTAGGGTAATAGGTAACTTCCCGGTCCGGTCTTTGGACCGGTCGCTGACAAATCGTTCCGCGCAAGCGATCCACAGGTCGGAATGTAAGACAATAAATGCAATAAATATACCGTTTTTTGTCAACTAAAATAACTCATTGAAATTAAATGATTTATATTTAAATAGGTGGGTTTTTAATAAATAAAATTGCTCAATTTTGTTATTTGTTGTTCAAATACTGTCGAAAAAAGAGGAAAAATGGATAAACTTGGAATTCCGTTTTGGCCAGATTTAGAGAAGCCGAGAGACCGGTTGGTTAATCAGGGGGCTGAAACGTTATCAGATGCCCAATTACTGGCAATTCTGATTCGAATGGGTTGTAAAGGGCAAACGGCTATTGACGTGGCAATGGTTCTGTTGAATCATTTTAATGGATTATCTGGAATAGCCGGCGCCACGGTTCATGAACTCTGTCAGATCGATGGCATGGGGCCTTCAAAAGCCGCCCAAATCCATGCGGCTTTTGAAGTGGGCAAAAGGAATCTCTCCGGTAAAAAATCAAAAAAAGGGAGATTTTTATCAAGCAAAGAGATTTATCTCTACTTTTTCCCTGAATATTCATCCTTGAAAATAGAAGTTTTCAAGATTATTTTATTAGACACCAAAAATGGATTGATTAAAGACATTGAAGTCTCAAAAGGAAGTTTAAATCAAACGGTGGTTCACCCGAGGGAAATTTTTAACCTGGCGATCAGAGAGTCGGCGGCATCCCTCATTTTGATTCATAATCACCCCAGCGGCGATCCGGCCCCAAGCCCGGAAGATAATCTATTGACTCAAAAGATGGTAAAGGCAGGAACTCTCCTCGGGATCCCGGTGCTGGATCATCTGATCATCGGGAAAGGCGATTATTACAGCTACGCGGACTGCCGGACTCTCGGTGAAAAATAAAAGAGTCTCTTATTAAAAGTCTCAAAATAGAAACAACTTACTTGACTGGATACCCGCTTTCGCGGGTATGACGGATCTGTGTAAGTCCGGTAATCTCTCTTTGTCATTCCCGCGAAAGCGGGAATCTATAAGCTGTTGATTTTACTGAAACTGGATTCTAGACCCCCGCTTAATTACAAATATACCCTTTTATCCGTCATTCCGGCATGTTTTAAGCCGGAATCCAGTGACTTTGCCTGCGTATTTTCTTCAAAACACCTAGATTCCCGATAGAAGCATTCGGGAATGACGAAAAGTGCCGCTGTAGTATTAGGGAAAAATTTCTTACAATTTTATTTTGAAAATGATAGAATCGCGTTTTTGTTGAGTTTTTAAAGAGCAAAGGCCGATCAAAACGTTTATAAAAAAGGTGGAATTGCACTTATCGAAAAAAGCGGGACAGAACGTATTTTTCATTTCGGGCCTTATTGCTTTTCTCTTGATATTGAACATCACCATTCTGTTCGCGGCTGACGCTGGCCGCAAAAAGAGCGGCGATAGCAGGGAAATTTACATTAAAGGAGTGGAGATCAGGGGGAATAAAAAGATCGAAACCTCCACCATTCTTGGAAAGGTAAACCTTAAAGAGGACGACCTCTTCTCGCTGGAAAAGATTCAGGCCGAAATGAAGAGTTTATATCGCCTTGGTTTTTTTGATGATATACGGTTTGAAACAGAGAGCTTTGAAGGCGGGATCAAACTCATCATTGTTGTAAAAGAAAAGCCGGTTTTAAAAGAGGTCGCCTATCTGGGAAACGAAAAGGTAAAAACCGAGACCCTGAAAGAAAAGATTTTTATCAAAAAAGAGACTTTTATTGACCTGGCCCAGATTAAATCGTATCAGGAAAAATTAACCCAGTATTACAAGGGAGAGGGTTTCTACAGCGTCGAAATTGTTCCTGTGATCGAAAAACTGGAAAATAATAAAATCAACCTTGTCTATTCGATCAAAGAGGGAGACAAAACAAAAATTAAATCGATTTTTTTTGAAGGGAATAAGGCTTTTGACAGGAAAAAATTAAAAGGGACCATCGAACTCAAGGAATATTTCTGGCTGACTTCGTGGGCGACCGACCGGGGGATTTATAAATCGGAAGAGGCGCAGAATGATTCCGAACGGGTCAAGGAGCTTTATTTAAATAACGGGTATCTCAATGTTCAGGCCGGCCCCCCTGAAGTGACGCTGACACCCGATAAAAAATGGTTTATTTTAAAGTATCAAATTACAGAAGGCCCTCAATTCACCATCAAGAAAATCGATGTGACGGGAAATGCCCTTTTTACACGGGGAGAACTGCTCGATAAAATCACAACCCGCGAGGGTGAAATTTTCAAAAGGAGCGCTCTCCGGCAGGATATCAATACATTGACCGATTTATATGGTGAAAAAGGGTATGCGTTTTTCAATGTCATTCCGCAGTTTTCTCCAGACAATGAAAAGAGGACTGTTGACATTAATCTTGAAGTTGTCGAAGGGCAATTAACGTATATCAGACAAATTCAGATATCGGGAAATGATAAAACAAGAGACAAGGTGATTCGCCGGGAACTCCGCCTCAATGAACAGGATCTTTTTAATACAAAAGCTTTGAAAAGGAGTTACGAAAGGGTCAAAAATCTTAATTATTTTGATAATATTGAAATTTCCCCCGAACGGGTCACGGAAAACCTGATGGACCTTAACGTCAAGGTCAAAGAGAAATCGACCGGACAGGTCAGTCTTGGCGGAGGATACAGTTCGGTCGATCATTTGATCGGGATGTTTGATATTACCCAGGGCAATTTATTTGGCCGGGGAGAATTATTGAAAGCCAAAGTCCAGATCGGCGGGTTGAGCTCTTACTATGACATCACCTTCCGGGAACCTTATCTTTACGACCAGCCGATTTCGGGCTCGGCCAATATTTTCCACCTGGAGCAAAACTTTATTTCTTACTGGCAGCGAAAAGTCGGCGGGAATCTTGTTCTTGGAAAAGAGTTCAGTGAATATGTCAGCGGAAGCGTCAACTACACCCTTCAATATGTCGATTTTTTTAACGTTTCTTCTTTTGCCTCTGAAAGGATTCAATCCGTTGCCGCTCAGGGACAGGCGGTACACAGCGGTTTGGGGCTGAGCGTGGCGAGAGATACCCGGGATTTCTTTTTTGATCCCTCAACCGGGGGGAGAACCTCCGCTTCGTTTGTCTATGCGGGCCCGGAACTGGGTGGAAACGAACAATTTTATAAAGTCGTTGTCGACTCCAGCCGGTACGTGCCGTTATTCTGGAATACCGTATTATCCCTTCATGGACAGGCGGGTTACGTTCGTGATATGAGCGGGACATCGACTTTGTTTGAAGGATTCATTGCCGGGGGAATGAATACCATCAGAGGTTTTGAATATGGCAAAGCCGGTCCGATTGGACCTGCAGGCGAAATCCTTCCGGCGAACAAAGTCGTTATTTTTAATGCGGAGTACCTTTTCCCCGTGATTCCCGATGCCAAGATTAAAGGGGCATTGTTTTTCGACGGAGGAAAAGGATTTGATATCGGCGAACCGGTCAGTGTCGACAGCTTCAGATATGGCACCGGCTTCGGCTTGCGATGGGTGATCCCTCAAATCGGGCCGATACGGTTTGAGTGGAGTTATAATTTATTTCCCCACGGGTATGAAGAGAAATCGAGGTTTGATTTCAGCATAGGATCTATCTTTTAATGATAAAAATATTGAAGGGAGTTTCATGAAAACCACCATTGTTGCAGTCCTGTTCATTTTTAGTTTCATCTTTAATCTTCAAGAAGCGGTTTCCGCGGAAGCGCCCAAAATCGGGTACATCAATGCGATTAAAATTTTTGAGTCGACAAAGGCCGGGAAAAAATCAAAAGCGACTTTAGAAGAGTATATCAAGGCCCGCCAGAAGATCGTCGATCAGGAAGAAGAAGAGATTAAAAAACTGGAAGAGGAATTAACCCGGCAGGGTTCGGTTCTAAGCGCCGAAGCAAAAAAAGAAAAGGAATCTGTTTTCCAGAGAAAACTTGCTCAATATCAGAAGAAAGCGGTTGATTTAAACAGAGAGATCCAGGAGAAAAAAGCTGAAGTCCTTAAGGAATTCAATAATATCCTTGAAGAAGTGGTTAAAAAGATCGCCGAAAAAGAGGGATATCAGGTTATTTTAGACAAAAATCCCGATATCGGAACCGTGGTCTATATGTCGGGTTCCCTGGATATCACAAGTAAAGTCATCGAAGAAACCGACAAGTTTAAACCATAATATCTTCTTTTATGTATACGATTGAGCGGTTAGCCAAAGAGGTCGAGGGAGAAGTCGTGGGAAACCCTGATCAGGTGATTCAGGGATTCTCCCCGGCAAATGAAGCCAGAGAGGGGGAGATTACTTTTCTGGCTTTTCCAAAATATCTTCCGGCTGTTCTTGCGTCAAAAGCCAGCTGTGTGATTGTCCCCAGGGTTTTTGATCAAATCAGGCAGAGCCAGATCGTCGTTAAACATCCTTATTATGCCTTTATCCGGATCATTCAGCTGTTTCAGGGAAAATCCCTCCCCCCCGCCGGCATCAGCCCGAAAGCTGAAATTCTCAAAAAGGTAAAAATAGGTGAGAACCCGTCAATCGGGCCGTTTGTTTTTATCGATGAAGAGGTGACTCTGGGAGACCGGGTGACCCTTTATCCGGGGGTTTATATCGGCAAAGGGTCTTCCATCGGAGACGAAGCGTTGATTTACTCCAATGTCTCCATCCGTGAAAAGACAAAAATAGGGAAAAGGGCCATTATCCACGATGGTGCGGTCATCGGAAGCGATGGTTTTGGTTTTGTCACGGTTGACGGGGTGCATCATAAAGTCCCGCAACTGGGAATCGCTGTTCTTGAGGATGATATCGAGATCGGGGCAAATGTCACGATCGACCGGGCGACTTTTGGAGAAACACGGATTAAAAATGGGACCAAACTGGATAACCAAGTCCATTTAGGGCATAATGTCGTCGTGGGAGAGCACTCGCTCCTTGCGGCGCAAACCGGCTCCGCCGGAAGCGTTGAAATCGGAGATTATGCGGTGACCGGGGGACAGGCCGGGTTTTCAGGCCATATTAAAGTCGGAAATCATGTGACCATTGCCGGAAAATCGGGGGTGACGCATGATATTCCTGACGGCCAGACGGTTGCCGGATTCCCCGCCGTTCCACACCTTCAGTGGAAAAGATCGATGATTTTGTTAAGCCAGCTGTCCAAAATCCAAAAACAGGTTCAGGGCCTCGAAAAGCAGGTTCAGGCTCTCGAAGAAAAAATAAAAAGAGGTTAAAAGAGCCATGCTGAACATTCTCGATATTCAAAAAATCATTCCTCACCGTTACCCTTTTTTACTGGTAGACCGGATTATAGAAATGGAGCTGGGGGAAAAAATTGTAGGAATCAAGAATGTGACATTTAATGAACCTTTTTTTCAGGGGCATTTTCCCGACTATCCCATTATGCCGGGTGTTTTAATTATCGAAGCCCTTGCCCAGGTGGGAGGGGTCCTTGCCTTTAAGTCAAATCCCGACATTGAAGGGGGGCGTGTTTATTTTTTGAGCATTGATAAAGCCAGGTTCAGAAAGCCGGTTGTCCCGGGAGATCAGGTTATTCTTCAAATGGATGTCCTTCAGGTGCGGGCTCCCTACTGGAAATTAATGGGAAAAGCGTATGTGAAAGAAGAGCTTGTCTGTGAGGCCGAAATAAAAGCCATGATTTCAAACAAGGTGATATAAAAAGTATGAACCATCATCCTACCGCGCTGATTCATCCAAAAGCCGAGATTGACGAGGGGGTGGCCATCGGCCCCTACGCCATTATTGGAGAACAGGTCCGGATCGGAAAGGGGTCTGATATCGGTTCCCATTGCGTGATCGACGGAAAAACGGAGATCGGCCCCAATTGCAAATTTTATCCGTTTAATTCCATCGGGCTCGCCCCGCAGGATTTAAAATATAAAAATGAAGAGACCTCCGTGGTCATCGGAAAAAATAATACCTTTAGAGAGTTTATTACCGTTCACAGGGGGACCCAGGGCGGCAAGGGGAAAACCGTTATCGGAAACGATAATTTTTTCATGGCATACGTCCATGTTGCCCATGATTGTCATATTGGAAACAGGAGCATTCTGGCAAATGCCACAAACCTTGCCGGACATGTCGATATCGGGGATGATTCCATTATCGGAGGAATGACAGCTATACATCAGTTCGTCCGGATCGGCGATTATGTGATGATCGGAGGGGCCTCGGCGGTTGCCCAGGACATTCCTCATTTTGTCTGCGCGGTCGGAAACCGGACCTCTTTATACGGGTTAAACCTGATCGGATTGAAGCGAAAAGGGTTTTCACCGGAGCGGATAGACGCGCTCAAAAAAGCCTATAAAATCCTCTTCCGGTCGGGATTGACGCTGGCGAACGCGGTTAAAAAAATGAAAGAAGAGGATTTGATCCAGCCCGATGTGGATCGTTTGATAGCGTTTATGGAATCGTCAAAACGGGGAGTCTCCAGATAATGGAGAGAATCGGACTGATCGCCGGAAACGGCCGCTTCCCCCTCTTGTTTGCCGGGCATTTAAAATCCATGGGAGTGGAAGTGATTGCGGTCGCTCATTCGGGCGAGACCCGGGACGATCTTGAAAAACATGTTCATAAGATTTTCTGGATTAAAGTCGGACAATTGGGAAAACTCATTAAAATCTTTAAAGATGAAAAGGTTCAAAACGTGGTGATGGCGGGGGGAATCAAGAAAACCCGCTTATTTACCGATGTTCTTCCCGACCTGAGGGCGATTCGCCTCCTCTCTTCGGTCAGAGAAAAAAAAGATGACGCCATTTTAAGGGCCCTTGCGGCTGATTTAGAGAAGGAAGGAATAACGATCAAGGATTCCATCTCTTACCTTTCATCCCTTCTTGTTGAAGAGGGGCCTCTGACAAAACGAAAACCGAATAAAAAAGAGTTTGAAGATATTGAATATGGCTGGAAGGTGGCGAAGAGCATTGGAAAACTCGATATCGGCCAATCGGTTGTGGTGAAAGACAAGGTCGTCCTGGCGGTGGAGGCGATCGAAGGGACCGATGAAGCGATTAAACGGGGAGGGCGCCTCGGTCAGGAAAAAGTCATTGTCGTTAAAACCTGCAAGCCCGGCCAGGACCTCCGTTTTGATCTTCCTACGATAGGCCCCGGAACGATCGCGTCGATGAAAACAGTCCATGCCTCCCTGATTGCCGTCGAGGCGGGAAGAACCCTTATCCTGGACAGAGAAGAAACGGTCCTTGCGGCAAATGAAGGAGGAATAGGAATTATTGGTGTCCGGTATTAAGCAGGATCATTCAGAAAAAATAATGCGGGTTGGGGTCATCGGCGTCGGACATTTGGGCCAGCATCATGCCCGTATTTATTCGCAAACGCCCGGGGTCGAACTTGTCGGGGTAGCCGACGCCAACGAGGCCAGGGGGAAAGAAATTGCCGGAAAATATCAGACAAAATATTTTTCCAGCTATCTCCAGCTTCTTCCTCTTGTGGATGCCCTGAGTATTGCGGTTCCGACGCAATATCATTTTGAAGTTGCCAGCGCCTGTCTGGAGAAACGGGTCGATGTCTTATTGGAGAAGCCGATTACCGCGACCGTGGACGAGGCGGACGCCTTAATTTCCGAAGCAAAAAAATCAGGGTCCGTTTTTCAAATAGGCCATCTTGAGAGATATAACCGGGCTTTTTTAAAGATCAAAAACATGATTCAGGCCCCCCTCTTTATTGAGAACCATCGTATCGGTCCTTTTGCCTCCCGCGGAACCGATGTGAATGTCATTCTCGATCTGATGATTCATGATATCGATATCATTCTAAGCCTCACCTCCTCGCCCATTACCGAAATCCGCGCGGCCGGGATTCCGGTCCTTTCAAAAGAGATCGATATTGTCAATGCCCGCCTGGAATTTAAAAGCGGGTGCATTGCCAATATGACAGCCAGCCGGGTCTCTCTCGAGAAAATTAGAAAGATCCGGATTTTCCAGCGCGATGCCTACATCTCCCTTGATTATCAAAACCAGGAAGTCACCATCGCCAAAAAGGTCGCCGAAAACGGGTCGGTCCGGATTGTCGTCGATCGGCCTGTTGTAGAAAAAGAAGAGCCTTTAAAACTGGAAATCCATGACTTTGTGTCCAACTGTCTGAACCGGACCCCGCCGGAAATTTCCGGCGTTGAAGGGAAAGAAGCGCTCAGAGTCGCGGAAGAGATCGCCCATATCGCCATTCGCAACCTAAAAAAATAATTTGAGAACGCCAGAACGCTTGTCCCGTTCCGAAAAAAAAATGAAAAATATCCTGATCATTACAGGAGAACCGTCCGGCGATCTCCATGGGGGGAAGCTGGTACAGGCCCTTTTAAACA
>JACQBY010000068.1 GCA_016201875.1 Nitrospirota bacterium | reverse complement strand
CGTGCCATTCTTTATGGACAGCAAGACGGCCAATGATCATCACGGGAATGGGATCTGGCATATTGCGTCTGACTTTCCCGGGAGCTTGCGCCACGGCCAAGGCTCCGGTGGCGAGACAGTAATAGCCGACGACCTTGCGTCCTGTTGCGCAAACAACGTAGGTCCGGGACGCCCCGCTTCCCTCATTTTTAAGCGCACGTTGCTTGAGCCAGTTATCGAGGTCAGCTTCCCCTGAACTGAAAGCGAGGAGATCATGTTCAGGGCCAAGCGGTTCTGGAGCGCCAAGCCGCGCTTTCCCGGTTGTTTTACCGCTGTCGGTCACTCCCAGGGAGCTTTCTCTGCGAGAAGCTTGCGAAGCTTCGCGTTCGTTTTAGGAGGAGAATCCAGAAGCGCCGTAAACGCCTTGAATTGCTCTTCGCTCAATGTGAAGTACCGACGGTCCAGCAATACGTTTTCCGCTTCACGGCAAGACGCTTCGAGCATAAAATCAGAGCGGTTTTTGCCGAGAGCATCCGCCGCTTTGTCGATCAGCTCACGCTGGTTCGAGCGCGCGCGGATGGAGAGCACCACGTCTCGCGTAGAAGTGGAATGGTGGTCGTTTGGTGTGAAAGCCATGTTATTCTCCTTTGTATATACAGTAACTATACATTTATGTATCATTTATGTATGGATATTGTCAATACATTTCTGGCAGGCAGATGTCCCTATTTCTTTTGGGTTATTTATGAATGAGTTTACGGAATGGCGTTGACGTTCTTGGTCATACTTTGGTCATACCGGAGGATAAAAAGGCTGAGGCAGATCGTGTAACTGCTTGAAAAAAAGAGAAGCAACTGGCTTTGCCAGTGCGGAACGCGCGGGGTTCAGGGGCATTGAGAGTGAATTGCTCGAAGGCCCCTGATGTATAAATGATAGGCGATGCAGGTCTCGAACCTGCGACCTCTGCCGTGTGAAGGCAGCGCTCTACCACTGAGCTAATCGCCCGACGTTACATATTGCCCTTATTTTACAGGGTTCCTTTAGAAAATTCACCTGATTTATTTTTTTATGCCGGATTTCCTGGCAGAATAAAACGAAAAAAGCTCCGTCCTCGTGAAAAGGGCTTTAAAATCGGGAACCCATTTTAAGACTTCTTCCCTCCCCCCCTCTTCCCGGTCAACCAGAGCAAAAACCTTGACCACTTCGAGGCCGGCCTCCCTCGCCTTTGTAATCGCCTCAATAGTGCTTTGTCCGGTAGTGACAACGTCTTCAACAATCGCGACCTTTTTTATTCCCTCCAGATTTCCCTCAATCGAAAACTTCAAACCATGTTCTTTTTGTTTTTTTCTGATCACAAAAGAATTCAGAGGTTCCCCTTTTTGGAACGAGATCATCGAAACGGCAAAGGCGATCGGATCCGCTCCCAGCGTCAGCCCCCCGATGCCATCCAGGCTCATGCCTGAAATCTCCGCAAAGAAGATCTGGCCGATTAAATTCATTGCCTCTGCATTATAAGTGGTTTTTTTACAATTGATATAATACTGGCTCATTTTTCCGGAAACGAGCTTGAAGGAAGGGGTTTCGGCATACTGAAAAGAATCGGCGACCAGTATTTCCAGAAGCCTTTTTCGCAACAGGGAGAGATCAGAGGGCATGAAAGGGGGTCAGGTCCAGAAAGATTTTCCGCCGTACACCGGACGGATCAAGTCATACATCGAAATAATCCCGATGATTTTTGAATCGGCGGTAACCGCCAGATGCCTGACATGATTCTGAAACATCATGTCGCTTGCCTCATTATCTGTTTTTTCCTGGTCAATTAAAAAGGGGGTGGACATCACCTCTTCCACTTTTGTCACATAAGGGTTCAGGTCTTTTCCGAGAAGTTTCCGGATGATATCCGCTTCCTCGAGAATGCCGACCACATCTTCTCCTTTACAAACCAGCAGGCTCCCCAGCTTCCTTTCGGCCATCAGGTTGATGACTTCGCGAACGGTTTTACTCGCCTCGACTTTAACCGGGTTTTTTGTCATAATCTGCTTGACCAGAACCATTGGATCGCCCCCTTTAATTTTTTGCTTTATACTAGAGTTACCGGACTGATTCAGTCCTCCTTTTCTGCTCCGCGAAACCACTCGACTCTAACAAATTTGTCGTCAGGTGTCCAGTTGTAGTTGACCTCTCCTTTGTATGCCCGATGAATCTCCTTTCCAATTCTTTGAGCAAATTTTTCACTGGTGGTATGGATTTCAATCCGCCTTTCCGTTTCTTTAATGGAAATAATCCCATCCTGGGGATTATTTCCTTTAGCCCGCACCTCTTCATTTCGGATCTGATGGAGGATTTGATCTTTATGGCTGTCCAGGAACTCCCCTCTCAAGGTAACAATTCCTCCGGGAAAATGCTCTTGCGTTTTCCGGCATGCCGGACAAATCGTCCTATCAAACGCTTCACTTTGAAGCTCGATCACAACAGGATCTCCCTTGGAGTACCACCTTTTATGGTGATAGACCGCCTCGCAGGCGCTGCATTTTGCCGGCTCGGGGATTCCCCCTTTTTTGGCATAAGGATCGCTGCTTTTAGCCTCTGTTCCCCTTCTGGCTTGCGGTACCGGATGTCTTTTCACATTTTTCTGATTCATCATCGCTACCTCCTTACTTGTATTGTTAGATAAATAAGCAAAGAACATGCCCTGAAACCTGCCATTATCATGGACTAAAAAATTGTTAAAACAGCGTTATTTCAAACAATTACAAACTGAGTCCAATAAACGGGAATCAAACCCCTTCATTAAAATACCAGGCCTGTATACTCTATTAGACGGAGGATACCCAGATTCGTTTTAAATCAATCACTTTGTATCATTTAAAAATGTTAAATCTTTTAGACACCCTACAGGATATATGGACATCAAACTTCCTGAATGAATTCGTTTATAGCCCTATTGGCCCTCAGCCGAGAGAATCTCACCTTGACACTTTCCTCCTTTTTATGATACTTAATCCGAGCTATTCATTGTTCTAACCGAATGGATTCTGGGGTAAAATTGAACTAAGGAGATTTTTTCATGTCGAGAGTGGTTAAAAAAAGAAGAAAAAAAATGCGCAAACATAAGCACAAAAAACTCTTAAAAAGAACCCGGACTCTGAGAAAACGGAGAAAATAGTCGTTTTTAATACCCTGTTTTTTTAGTTGTATGATTTAAAAAGTATAAAGGGGGATAACATCATGGCCAAAACCAGCATGGGAGACACCAAAAAAGTCGCCATTACGGTTCGCACCCAGAGCGCAACCTATTCCGGAACCATCTATGTTCCTGCAATGAGGAAAAGGGTCTCCGATCTTTTAAATGATGAGGGGAAGATGTTCGTCAATTTAACCGATGTCAGCATCAACGGAGGCGCCGAGCGGATTCCTTTTATTTCAATCAACAAGAATTTAATTGAATCGATTATTGAATAGGTTCTTCAAATTCCCCCTTCAGGGAATTGTTCTTCAAATTCCCCCTTCAGGGAATTTGAAGAAGTTTTTTGGCGTTTAAAAAGAGAATCTTTTCACGGACCTGCGGTTTAAACCCCGCCTTTTCAAAATCCTCCATCCATCGTTCCGGAGTTAAAAAAGGATAATCTGATTTGATTTATATTTATGATAACGTAAAGAGTATATTACCCTGATTTTTGAATTTCAATGGCTGATTTCTTCATTCATTTTCATGATTAAGATCGTTAATAATGACGAATCCTTCCGAAAAACATAAGGAGAAGATTCTGAAAGTTCTCGGCAGTCTCAAAGAAAACATTCAGGAAGCCCTCGATTTTGCCCTGGACAACATCAACTCCATCCAGATGGACTCCTATTTTGCCGCTGAAGAGAACCTGGAGCGAATTGCTTCCGGAGTTAACAGGCTAGAAATAGAAGTAGAGGG
>JACQBY010000083.1 GCA_016201875.1 Nitrospirota bacterium | reverse complement strand
GGACATTCAGCTCCATTATCTCTCCCTCTACAAATGCGGCGAGATCATGCGTAAAATCGCCGAAGTCGGGATAACGACCCGGGAAGCCTGCGGGAATACGGTCCGGAACGTCACCGGCTGCGCCAGGGCAGGGGTCTGCCAGAATGAGCTCTTCGATGTCACCCCTTACGCAAGCAGCGTTTCAAAATATCTTTTGAGAAACCCGGTCTGCCAGAGCATGCCGAGAAAATTCAAGATCAGCTTTTCGGGCTGTCCTTCCGATTGCGCCCTCCCCGGAATCCATGATATCGGCCTGATCGCCGCCAAAAAAATTCTGGCCGATAAAAGCGAGATTCAGGGATTCAAAGTCTTTGCCGGAGGAGGTCTGGGCTCAATGCCCCGGATGGCCCATCTTCTCGAAGAGTTCATCACCACCACCGAATTAAACCGCGTCTGCGAGGCGGTGGTCCGGGTATTTGACCGGTTTGGAAACCGGAAAAACCGGAACCGCGCAAGATTGAAATTCGTCATTGAAAAATTGGGAATGACCCAGTTCAATAAACTCTATCGTGAAGAATATGAAAAGTTAAAAACCAGAGCAGATGCCGAACTTCAAATTCCGGCCGTTTTAGACGGGCGTCCCCAGGACCTCCTGGCCTATTCGAACGGCAACGGAGAACCCTCAACAAACGGACATTCTGAAACGGTCCCCATGCCGGAAACCGACCCTTATGGCTACTGGCTGAGAACAAACGTCGAAAAGCAGAAACAACCGGGGTTTTCAATGGTTCAAATCCGGCTGGTCCTTGGCGATATTCATGCTTCGGCCGTCTTAAAGCTGGCAGAGATCGTCAAAACATACGCCGGAGGGCATCTCCGGATTACCATCAACCAGAACTTCCTCTTGCGGTGGGTTAAGAACAGCGCCCTCCCCGCATTGTATGGCGCATTGAAAACTGCAGACCTTGAAAAGGCCGGAGCCGAAACCATCGGAGATGTGGTCGCCTGTCCGGGAGCCGATACCTGCGGGATTGCGATTACCGCCTCAAAACAGATGGCCAACGCCTTAACCGGAGTCTTTGGCAATGGACTCGGCTCTGCGCCAGACCTCGACGGGGTCAAAATCAAGATCAGCGGATGTCAGAACTCCTGCGCCCAGCACCATCTCGCCCCGATCGGCCTCCATGGGGTCAGCAAACGGGTGGGGGACCATGTGGCGCCCTTTTATGAACTCCATCTGGGGGGGCATACGGCCTCAGACGGGACCTCCGTCGGAAAAATCATCGCCAAGATTCCGTCTAAAAACGTTCCGGAAGCGGTCAAAAAAGTGGTGGCGATATACCGGAAAAACCGCGGCGAAGAGGAAAGCTTCCTTCAATTTACCGACCGGTTCGGCAAAAAAGAATTTGCCGATGAGTTGAGCGAATTGGCCAAAATCCCTCTCTTTGAAGATTCTCCGCAATATTATTACGATTGGGGAGCCACGCGGGAATTTGAAATGGTCGACCTCGGCGCCGGAGAATGCGCGGGCGGGGCGGACACGATGATCAAAAACAGCTTCGAAGAAGCCGACATCGATCTCGCTCTCGCCAAAGAATTAAATGGACAGGAACAGGGGGCCTTTGCCGTCTCTAAAGCCCACCGCGCGCTGGTCGCCGGAATCAAAGGAATGCTTTTCTTAAAAGGGATCGAACCCTCCACCGATACCGAGGCCTTTCTCTCGTTTGACGAGCATTATATCAAGAAAGGGACGCTTAAAGAAAAGTTCCCCGACTTTAAACAGTTTGTCGAAAAACTGGAGGTCGGAGGGCACCCCTCCTCTTCAGCGGTTGCGCAGGACATCGCCAGGGTCGGAACCTTTCTTGAAGCGTGCCGGATTGTCTTTGCCCTTTCAGACACAGAAAACAATAAACCGGCCCTCTCCAAAACCGGTTCCGCCGAAGAAAGCGAAGATGCCAAAGCAACCCGCCAGCTTGAGCAGGCCAAGATCGAAGCGGTCGCCGAAGCCGAAAAGATTAAAGAGATCGCCCCAACCGCAAAAATGGATTTACGGGGTGTCAAATGCCCGATCAATTTTGTCAAAACAAAAATAAAGCTTGAAATGATGGATAGCGGAGATATTCTCGAAGTCCTTCTCGACGAAGGGGAACCGGCCGATAATGTTCCCCGGTCGGTCAAAGATGAAGGGCATCAAATCCTGAACCTGTCACAGACTGGAAATTATTTTAAGCTGGTCATTAAGAAGTTGTAATTCCAATGACCTTTCAGGAAATCATTGCCAAAATAGGAAAAGGCCAAAAAGGGGCCAGGGACTTAAACCGGGAAGAAGCGGCTTTTGCCGTCACCCGGCTCCTTGAGAATAAAGCCTCCCCTTATCAGGTCGGGGCTTTTCTTATCGCGCTCCGGAT
The DNA here is from genome assembly GCA_016201875.1 of Nitrospirota bacterium. Lineage (GTDB taxonomy): Bacteria > Nitrospirota > Nitrospiria > JACQBW01 > JACQBW01 > JACQBY01. The sequence continues at coordinate 9,570 of JACQBY010000083.1, read as the reverse complement.
CAAAGAGGAAACCCCCGAAGAGCTCCTCATCTTCGCGCAACATTGCCAGAAATCGCTCCATCCCCTCTTAAGCCAGCTTAAAACCGATCCGTCTGAAACCCTTGACCTCCCCTGTTACGCCGGGAAAAAAAGCACCTTTCATGCGGGGATCGCCGCTTCGATCGTCATGGCGGCGGCCGGATTAAAAGTGGTGTCGCATGGCGATCCGACCCCCCCCGGACGGACGAGTAAATCGATGGTCCTGGCCCATCTCGGCTGGGAACCCCGGCTTCCGTTAAAACAACGGATCGATTTTTTCCGGGAAACGGGATGGACCTACCTGGACATCTCCCAGATCCACCCTCATATCAAAGGATTTCTCGACTCCAGAAATGAAATCGGCCTCCGGTCTGTCTTTCACACATTGGCCAGGTTCCTGAATCCTGCCGGCGCCGCCAATCAGATCATCGGCGTTTCTCATCCAAAATCTTTTCATAAAATCGGAGAGGCGGTTCAGGGTCTCGGCGCTTCGCGGGCTCTGGTCATCCGGGGATTGGAAGGGGAATCCGAAGCCCCTCTCCCGGGGCCGGTCGAAGGGGTTTTACTGAGCCAGGGGTCCCTCTCCAAAATTCAGCTCGACCCGGCGCCTCTCGGCTTAACGCCTGTCAGACGGAGCGAAATCGAGATCCGGGACGTTCCTTCAGAAGCCCGAACCGTCGAAAAGATTCTCGATGGGAGCGAAGGGAAAGATAAAACCGGCCTCGTCTTATGGAACGCTTCCATCGGCCTTTATGTTTCGGAAAAAGCCAAAACCCTCGAAAAAGGGTATCAACTCGCAAAAGAATCTCTGGAATCAGGAAAAGCCCTGAACCTTCTCAAAAAAATCCAAAAAACAATCGATCACCTATCAGGAGAATGACCATGTCAAAACAAACCGCAGAAAACGCCATTCCTCACGGCGGCAAATTAATCAACCGCATCCTGGATGAAAATGGAAGAAAAGAAGCGCTCAACAAAGCCAAAAACCTCAAGAAAAAAGAGCTGACCGTCCGTGAAGTCTCCGACCTCGAGATGATCGCCATCGGAGCTTTTTCGCCGCTCGAAGGGTTCATGACCGGGAAAGATTACGACCAGGTCGTCCGCCACATGCACCTCTCCAACGGCCTCCCCTGGACGATTCCGGTGACCCTTTCGGCCACCGAAGAAGAGACCGCTTCGTTCAAAAATGAAAAAGAGATCGCCCTTTTAAATGAAAAGAATGAAGTCCTCGCCATCCTTCAGATCGAAGACATTTTTCCCCAGCAAAAAGAACTTGAAGCGGCCAAGGTCTACCGGACAGACTCCAAAGAACATCCCGGCGTGAACCAGGTCTTTCAGATGGGGGAAATGCTCCTGGGAGGAAAAATTTCGCTCGTGAACCGCCCTCAGCATGAAAACTTTCAGGCATACAGAATGGACCCCGCCGAGACCCGGGCCGCTTTTGTGCAAAAAGGATGGAACCGGGTGGTCGGATTCCAGACCCGCAACCCGATCCACCGGGCGCATGAGTACATTCAAAAATGCGCGCTCGAAATGGTCGACGGGTTGTTGGTCCACCCTCTGGTCGGAGCGACCAAAGGGGACGATATTCCGGCAGATGTCAGAATGCGCTGTTACGAAGTCCTCTTATCCGGCTATTACCCCAAAGACCGGTCGATGCTGTCGGTCTTCCCGGCCAATATGCGCTACGCCGGCCCCCGCGAGGCGATTTTTCACGCCCTTGTCCGGAAAAATTACGGATGCACCCACTTTATCGTCGGGCGGGATCATGCGGGTGTAGGAAATTACTACGGAACCTTCGACGCCCATCATATTTTTAGCGAATTCAAGCCAAGCGAGCTGGGGATTACCCCTCTCTTCTTTGACAACACATTTTTTTGCAAGAAATGCCAGAGCATGGCGTCGGTAAAAACCTGCCCCCACGATACAACGGAACAGGTGTCGTTATCCGGGACAAAGGTGAGAGAGATGCTCAAGAACGGGATCTTGCCGCCGCCCGAGTTCAGCCGTCCCGAGGTGGCTAGTATCCTGATTGACGCGATGAAAAGCTGACCGCTCGATCCGCGGGAAGATTTATTTCAAATATTTTTGAACGATTTTCCTGTAGTTGAGGCCGGGAGCGATTTTTCCCATCACCACGGGCCTTTTTGCACCGGTCACGCTCGGAATGTTGTTGGGGATCCCCAAAAAGGCATCATGCGCCAGGAGCGCAAAAGCCATCGCTTCAATCGCCTTGCTGTTTAATCCGATATCCTCAAACCCGAAGAGTGGGACCGGCTGAAAAGCTTTCTTTAACAGCCTCATCAGCGTTTTATTCCGAACCCCTCCCCCGCCGACGACGATTTCATCCACCCGGTGGTGGGGCAATATGAATTTCTCGCAATTCGTGAAAATAGAGGTCGAGGTAAACGAGGTCGCAGTTGCGACTAAATCTTCAAACGATATTCTAAGTTTTTTACGCTGGTCCAGCAGGAACTCGATTAAATCGGCTCCAAAGGTATCTCTGCCGGTGCTTTTTGGGGGGCGGAGCGAAAGAAAAGGATGCTCCATCAACTCCTCCATCAGGGTCAGACTGATCTTCCCGCTCCCCCCGATCTTGCCATCCCGGTCGAACTTCAATTTCCCCTCTGTCATGATCTGAACCAGGCCGTCGATCAGCATATTTCCCGGACCGGTGTCGAAAGCCAGCACCTTATCCGTATGAACGGCCGGGAGAAACGTCACATTGCTGATCCCGCCGATATTGACAATCATCCGGTTTTTCCCTCTCTTTTTAACAATATCCCGGTGAAAATAGGGGGCAAGGGGGGCCCCCTCTCCTCCAGCCGCAATATCGCCCGGACGGAAATCGCCGATGGTGGTCACCCCGGTTCTTTCCGCAATCACCGAAAGCTCCCCGATCTGAAAAGTAGACCGGATCCCCAGTTTCCCCTCGCGGATGGGCCTCGAGGAATGCCAGATGGTCTGGCCATGGGAGCCGATCAGGTCGACCTTTCCAATCGGACAGCCCGCCTTAGACGCGATTTTCAACGAAGCCCCGGCAAAAAGCTCCCCTAAATAAAAATTGAGATGTGAAATCAAAGGGGTCGTCTCGTTTCCTTCTCCGCTGACATCGAGAAGTTTTTCTCTCATGGTTTTGGGAAAGGGAGTGGTCTCAAACGCGAGGAGTTTATACCGGAGCGATCCGGCAGGCCGGGAGATCTCCATCAGAGCGGCATCTATCCCGTCAAGCGAAGTTCCGGCCATCAATCCGATGATTTTCATAAGGTCAATTTCAGTTAGAATAATATCAATAAGTGAGGTATATTACACGGAATTGAATTTAATTTCCAATCCAAAAGAGGGCATTCTATTCTACCGGGAATCTTGTTAGGCCTGATCTCTGCGCTTGCCTGGGGTATTGGCGATTTTGTCGCCAAGCGGACCGTCGACCGGATTGGGCCTTACCTGACCCTCTTTTATATGTCTCTCGTCGGGGCTGTTTTGCTCGGGTTCATAAACCTCCTCCCCTTTGGAGACAAACGGTCATTTGACCTGCCGTTGCTTTTTTTGAATTTCGCCGCCTCTTCACTCGGTATTCTCGGCTATTTTTGCCTCTATTACGGCTTTCAGGTCGGGAAGCTTTCGGTGGTTTCAACCCTTACCGCCGCGGGGACCATGGTCCCTGTCTCCCTTTCTCTCCTGATTCTCAAAGAATGGCCGACGGTCGACCAGTTTATCGGCATCTTCCTGATCGTCATCGGCGTCACCCTCGTCTCTTTACAACACCCAAAGACCCCCGCCCCCGCCTGCGGACAAACCGTGCGGACAAACCGTTCCGCACTTCGTCCGCACTTCGGCAGACAACCCGTTCTGCACTTCGCCGGTCAAAAAGGGGTCGTTCCAGCGCTCCTTTCAGCCCTCTTTTTTGGTTCGTATGTGATTTTAATTAAACTGATCTCCGTTAAAACCGGGCCTCTGCTCCCGGTCTTTTTTGTAAGAGGGATGGGGGTCGTGTTCATCGGGGGGATTCTGTTAGCTCAAAAGAAAAAATTCTCGGTTCCGGTCCGTTTCTGGAAATATCTCATCTTCATCGGCATGCTCGATGCCCTCGCCTTTTTGGCCTTTACCGTCGGGATGAGTTATACCCTGGTCGCCATCGTGGCCCCGATATCCAGCCTTTTCACTCTGGTCACCGTGGCTCTGGCCCGGTTCATCTTAAACGAAAAGTTTCTCCCTCATCAAAAATGGGGATTCTTCATCGTCATGGCCGGGGTCATCTTCATCTCCCTCCCCGCCTGAACCGTTCCATGTTTATACTACCCTTTCTCTTGCCGCTTATTTTCCAATCCGAAAATGAGGCCCTAAGCCCCGGGAGGAGGGGGTTCGGGCTGGCTGATTTTCCCCGTAGGAGCGGTTTTCTTGATCGCGGTGGTCGCTGTTGCGATCAGAGACGCGAGGTCGCCCATATTCGCCGGCAGAATAAGGGTGTTGGTCTCCCTGGCGATTTTTCCGAATTGGTTAATCCATTGTTCCGCCACCCGGAGATTGACCGCTTCGATTCCGCCGTTTCTCGAAATCGCCTGTCCGACCTGGGTCAGGGCATCGGCCGTTGCCCTGGCCACGGAAAGGATCGCTTCGGCCTGGCCTTCGGCGACGTTGATCTGCTGTTGTTTGCTCGCTTCTGACTGTTTGATGACCTCTTGCTTCTGGCCTTCCGCCCGGTTGACCTTGGCGTCTCTGTCCCCTTCTGAAGTCAGGATCTGCGCCCGCTTTTCCCGCTCGGCCCGCATCTGTTTTTCCATCGCGCTGAGAACATCTTTCGGAGGGGTGATATTTTTTATTTCATACCGGAGGACTTTCACCCCCCAGGGATCCGTGGCTTTATCGAGTTCGCTGACCACCAGGGTGTTAATCGTCCCCCGCTCTTCGAACGTGCGGTCTAATGTAATCTTTCCGACTTCGCTCCGGAGGGTTGTCTGCGCCAGTTGGGTAATGGCGAACAGATAATTCCCGATTCCGTAGGAAGCTTTTTGAGCGTCTACCACCCGGAGGAAAAGAACCGCGTCTACGCCTACCTGGACATTATCTTTGGTAATGCAAATCTGTTCGGGAATATCGAGCGCCTGTTCCTTTAAGCTGTGCTGGTAGCGGACGGTATCCATAAAAGGGATAATGATATTGAGTCCCGCGGTTAATGTGGCATGATACCGCCCCAGCCTTTCTACAATATAGGCCTTTTGCTGGGGGACAATCCGGACCCCAAATGCGTAAATGAGAAATGCTAAACCAACCAGAAAACCAAGCGCTACTGTCATGACAAAATACCTCCTCGTTTATTTTTTAACAAAAAGCCGGATTCCGTCCTGGCGGACGATCTTTACTTTAGCATCCACCGGAATCATTTCGCCGCTCTCGGAGAGCGCGTCCCAGGTGCTTCCCTGAAAAGAGACCCTCCCCGGCCCATCGGCGGGAATTTCCTGAGTGACTACCACCATCTGACCGGCGGGGTCTCCAACATCCTTCGAAGCCCTTTTATGCATTCGCTTCATTAAATAAGGCCGGAATACAAAAAGGGATAAGAACGAGGCGATCAGAAAAGTCAAGATCCCCTGATTGAGTCCGCTAATAATGCCAAGACCATGGATACCGGCCGTGATCAGGGCCCCTATCCCCAGAAAGAGGATCCAGAAACCGCCGGTGAGAATCTCCAGAATCAGAAAAACAACCCCAAGGGCAAACCAGAATACCGGGCTGGCAATCGTCATATTCATCATAAGAATTTCTCCGCCAATAAAATGCCAAATGAAGCCAATCAGAGGCCCATCATATACCATCTTCGATTAAATTTCAGTCTAAACTTCCCGGAAAACTCTTTTTTATCCTATTTTTTACTTTAACAAAAGCAAAAAAATATATATGATGCATTCGTAAAAAATCTGAAAAAGCGGTTTTCTGTCATTCCCGTGCAAACGGGAATCCAGTTTTTTCAAGTAGTTATGTGTTCCCTAGATTCCCGCTTTCGCGGGAATGACAACTTTTTACGAGAGCATTATATATATTTAACAAAACCATTTTTTAAGAAAAGGAGATCAAACCATTCATCGAATCACGGCGTTCTTTTTAGAAATGACCTTATGGGGAGTTATCACCCTGTTTATGCCGGCAGGGGCGTTTGCTTACGAAATGGGGGATGTGACCGATGGCGGGACGATTACGGGGAGCGTGACCCTGAACGGACCGGCTCCGGAGCCGCGCGCCTTTCCGATTGTGATTTACCAGTATGGCGATTTCTGCAAAAAAATCTCTGACGGGAACGGCCGGATCCTCCTGAAAGAGTTTAATGTCGATCCCGGCGGAGGACTCCAGGATGCCGTGGTGGTGGTGCAAAATGTCAAAAAGGGAAAAGGGTTCCGTTATACTAAAAATGAGTTTATCACCACCAATTGCATGTTTCATCCATACAATGTGCCGGAAGACGAACAATTCGAAGTTCAAAACGGCCATGTCAGGCACGTGCATCCGCTGGTCATGATCATGAGAAACAATCAGCAAGTCTCCGTTCAAAACAGGGACCCCATCGCGCACAACGGGCAGGTTTATCAGCCGGAAAAAGGAAACCAGGTGTTGAATTTTCCGATACCGGTTTCGGATAAAATTCATGGCGGGTTTGTCCATATCGAAGGGGGCAAAAAGATCGTCCAGATGATCTGCGGGATGCATGAATATATGCAGTCATGGGGATGGGTGGTCGATAATCCCTATTACGAAAAAACGAAAAAGAACGGCCTGTTTACCATCGACCGGCTCCCCCCCGGAACCTACCGGGTGACGGCCTGGCACCCTCACCTGAAACCGATTGAAAAAGAGATCACGATGACGCCCAACGGCAGCGTGTCGCTTGATTTTGAGTTTGACGCACGGGAGGTCATCCGCCCCTTTTATGAAACCCAGCGTGAATTCAGAATGGGGCCCGGATACCACCAACCTTTCCATGAACCGGAAGATGTCCTGGGCTGTGAAGGCCCCTTCTGCGTTCATGATCATGATTAGGGCTTCAGAGCGGATATCAGACCAGAAGGTTCCGGAAAAAGATGGCCGCCTGATTTTCGCGGACAACCAGCTGGGCGCCGAATTTAACTTCTGCCGACCCCTCTTTGGGGTAGCGGTGAATGACCTCTCCGCCGGTTTGGTCTAGCCATTCGATCACCTCAATAAATTCTGACATCTTGTACCTTTTGGACCTTTTTTTTATTTTAGATATTTATTAATTTTTTCAATGAGTTCCGGACCATTAATCGGTTTGGTCATATAATCGGTGCATCCGCTCCTATAACCCGCGTCGATGTTAAATTCCTGGCCCTGCGTGGTGACCAGGATAATGGGCGTATCTTTGGTAGCCGCCTCTTTTCTCAATCGCTCGCAGGCTTCAAGACCATTAATGACAGGCATGATCACATCCATCAGGATCAGGTCGGGTCTTTTTGAAAGGGCGAGCTTTACCGCATCCTCTCCATTTTTAGCCACAAAGACCTCAAAATCGGCTTTTCTTAATATAATCTTCTCGATCATCAAAACCGTATCGGCATCGTCAACCAGAAGAATTTTCTTTTTTGGGCTCATTCATCCTCTTTTCTCTCAGGCCAAAGATCAAACAGATGACCTTGAAGTCTACTGATAAAGGGTAGCAGGCCTTCCAGATTTGTCAAAGGGAAGAATCAGGCTGTTTTGGAGGGAAAAAGGTAAAAATGGAATCCGAAAAAGGAGAATAAACGGGTGGGTCAGGAAACGACGTCGGAGATCTTCTTTCCCTGGACTTCTGCTTGAAGCGCCTGGTTCAGGATCTGTTCGGCCAGAGGGTGGGTGGCCTCCTCAAGGGCTTTGATCTCCTGCCGGATTAAAGCATGGTCGTCCCCGGGGATAACCTCCTGTAACCGGCGGATCGCTTTTGAAATCTTTTCAGACTCTTCAGGCGTCAGTTTTTTCCGGTGCTGATCAACGGCTTTTTGAGTCATTCTGATGATCCCTTCGGCTTCGGTTCTGGCATCGATCAGCTGTCTCGATTTTAAATCCTCTCTGGCGTAAATCATCGACTCTTTGATCATTCTTTTGACATCTTCTTCGCCAATTCCGTAAGTCGGTTTGACTTCGATCGCCTGCTCAAGGCCGGTCAATGTTTCTCTGGCGCCGACGCTTAAAATCCCATTGGCATCAATCTGAAACTTGACCTCAATTCTGGGGAGACCCGCTTTCATGGGGGGGATCCCTTTTAAAGTAAAGCGGGCAAGGCTTCTGACATCTTTAACCAGCTCCCTTTCTCCCTGCACCACATGGACCTCGACACCGGTCTGATGATCGGCCGAAGTGGTAAAATGGCCCACCGCGGAGGTTGGGATGGTGGTGTTCCTCTCGATGATCCGGCTCACCACCCCTCCCATAGTCTCAATCCCGAGGGAGAGAGGGGCCACGTCGAGCAGGAGCATCTCCTGCATATGGCCTCCCAGAATATGGGCCTGGACCGCCGCACCCAAAGCAACCACTTCATCGGGGTTCAATTCCAGATGAGGTTTTTTCTGAAAAAGTTCTTCAGCCAGTTTTCGGATCATCGGCACGCGGGTCGAACCTCCGACCAGCACGGCTTCATCCACCTCTTCGGGCTTCACCCCGGCATCGGCCAGGGCCTGCCGGCAGGGGATCGCCGTCGATTGAACCAAAAGCGATATAACTTTTTCAAATTCCTCCCTCGATACTTTTCTCCGGTAGGGGCGGTCTTTTCCCAGATCGACTTTGATTTCGGCGGACGCCTCCGATGAGAGGAGGACCTTTGCCGATTCGGCGGCGGATCTTAACTTCTCAAAGAGGACGGGATCGTTTTCGCCATCCACGCCGAACTCCTTTTTAATCTCTTCCAGAAATACCGCCATCAAGGCATAGTCAAAATCATCTCCCCCCAGATGGTTGTTGCCGTTGGTCGCCAGGACTTCGAAAATCCCGTCCCTCAGTTTTAAGATGGAAACGTCAAAGGTCCCTCCCCCGAGGTCGTAAACGGCGATGATCCCCTGTTTCTTCTTATCGAGGCCGTAAGCGAGCGAAGCGGCGGTCGGTTCATTGATAATCCGCATCACTTCCAGACCGGCAATCCTCCCGGCATCTTTCGTCGCCTGGCGCTGACTGTCATTAAAATAAGCCGGAACGGTAATCACCGCCTGGCTGATCTCTTCGTTAAAATAAGCCTCGGCCTGCTGTTTAAGCTGTTTTAAAACCAGCGCAGAAATTTCGGGCGGGGTAAAGCTCCGGCCGCCGACATGGATATGGATAACCCCCCCCTCCTCTCCCGACAGGTTAAAGGGGATATAGGCCAGTTCCGATTGGACTTCGCTTAACCCTTTTCCCATTAAACGCTTGATGGAATAGAGGGTGTTTTTGATATCTTCTTTCCGGCGTTGTTTGGCTTTCTCTCCGACGACCACCTCGTTCCCTTTAAACGAAACAATCGACGGAACCATCCGGTGGCCCGCCTGATCGGGAATAATTCTTGGGGTGGTCCCATCCATGTAGGCCACCAGGCTATTG
>JACQBY010000082.1 GCA_016201875.1 Nitrospirota bacterium | reverse complement strand
GTTATCATCATTCGGCAAAAATGACCGGTATTTTAACTGCGGGTAATGCGGTCCGGTCTTTGGATCGACCGATCCACAGGTCGGAAACGTAAGCTATGGGTCAGGGGGGCAACCTTCGTCTCCGACGGCGCCGAAGTTTACCCTCAATCTCTATATTTTTACATTAGGGTAGGGTACCAAACTTCGCCGAGTCTCCGCGAAGGCAGCCCCCCTGACCCATAGACCGGCGGAAACGTAGTCTTGAACGGACAAAAATGATTGCATGGTTGAACGGGATTCTGATTCACAAAACGCCGCAGATGATCATTCTCGATGTCAACAACGTCGGCTATCAGCTCCTGACCCCTTCCACCACCTATTATTCCCTTCCTGAAATCAAACAGTCCGTCAGCCTTTATGTCTATACCCATGTCCGGGAAGACGCCCTGTTGTTGTTTGGTTTTTTAACCGAAGGGGAGCGGGAGCTTTTTACCCTTCTTCTGGGAGTTTCCGGCATCGGGCCGAAACTGGCCATTACCATCTTATCGGGGTTATCTCCAAAAGAGCTGATCCATGCGGTTCAAAAAGAGGATCTGGCCAGATTAAGCTCCATTCCCGGCATCGGCAAAAAAACCGCGGGGAGAATGGTGCTCGAATTAAAAGAGAAGGTAGGCGGCCTTTCTATAGAAGGTCAAAACTCGAAAGTCGAAGACTTTCAGCATCCAGCTTCGAGCCCCAAACTGGAGGAAATTCTTTCAGCCCTGGTGAATCTGGGATATAATCGACAGGCGATTAAGTCTAAAGTAGAAGCTGTTTGTCAGGCCAACCTTCAACGGCCTCTCGAAGAGCTGATCAGAGAATCTCTAAAACTGCTTGTGAAAGGATAGTTGAAAAAAGGGTTGAAGGGTTGAAAGGTTGAAACCATTCAACTATTCAACTGCTTTTAATCAACAGGTTTTTTATGGATCAAAGAATTCTTCAGCGTGAAAAAACCGAAGAAGAGACAAACCTCGAGCAGAATCTCCGCCCTCAGACCCTTTTTCAGTATATCGGGCAGGAAAAGGTTAAGGCAAACCTCCAGATTTCTATCGATGCCGCCAAAAAACGGGGGGAGGTTCTGGACCATGTCATTTTTTACGGCCCTCCGGGCCTCGGCAAAACGACCCTGGCCCATATTATCGCCAGAGAGATGGGGGTCAATATCAAAGCCACCTCGGGGCCGGCGATTGAGCATCCGTGAGACCTGGCGGCGATCCTGAGCAACCTGACAGAGAAAGATATCTTCTTTATTGATGAAATTCACCGGCTGACCCCGTCGGTAGAAGAGATCCTTTATCCGGCGATGGAAGATTTTCAGCTTGATCTGATTATCGGGCAGGGACCCTCGGCCAGAACGATCAAACTCGACCTTCCGAAGTTTACACTGGTGGGAGCCACCACCCGGGCGGGGCTGATTACTTCTCCGCTCCGCGACCGGTTTGGGGTCGTTCAGCGGCTCGATTTTTATTCCCCGGCGGAACTGGGGCTGATTATCAACCGCTCGGCATCGATATTAAATGTCAGGATTGATGCCGGCGGGGCTGATGAAATTGCCGCCAGGGCAAGGGGAACGCCAAGAATTGCCAACAGGCTCCTCCGGCGGGTGAGGGATTATGCCGAGATCAAGGCCAAAGGGGTGGTTACCCTCGATGTGGCGAGAGAGGGGCTGGCGCTCCTCGAAATTGACGAAAAAGGGCTCGACGCGGTAGACCGCAAGCTTTTGAAAATGATTATTGAGAAGTTCGGGGGAGGGCCGGTGGGGGTAGAGACGCTGGCCGCCGCCATGAGCGAAGAAAAAGATACCCTCGAAGATGTCTACGAGCCTTACCTGATTCAAAACGGGTTTATTGACAGGACCCCCAGGGGGAGGCAGGCCACCGAAGCCGCCTACGCGCTATTCGGCTTATTTAAAACGCCGCCCGCCGCCAGTCCGATCCAGCAGAACCTGATCTAATCCTGTCCGATCAGAACTATCCACCGTACCTCGCCATTTCAATGACCCACACCACCACTAACCCCAATACGAGATTGGCCAGAGTCAGGTTCCGCATGGCGGGGAGCATATCTTCAATCGCCTGATAATGGGCTTCGGCTTCTTTGGGCTCAGGTTTGCGGAGAAGGGCGCGGTAATGAATCCTGAAATCAAAAAAATAGCCGAAGAAAAGATAGCCGAACAGGATCAGCATCAAACCGACCAGCATCAATTTAAAAAGAAGAAGCATCCCCAGGCGGGAGACGACCGAAACATTCTGCTCAACAAAGACCCGGATCAGCATATCCGATCCCGAGATCAGGAGCAGCGTAATCGACGACCAGGTCATCATCAAAAACCTCCTGATGACGGGGAATAACAGGGGGAGGCGCTGAGGCAGTTCCTGGACTTTTAAAAAAGGGTGAAGGGCGATCAGCTGAAACATCATTCCCCCGACCCAGGTGATGACCCCGAGAAAATGGATCGATCTCATGACGGCGTCAAGACTCATGGTAAATTCCTTTTTGTCCTTAAATAAGGTTTCGTTTTGGCAAGCGTTAGCGGTGAGAACTGTTGATGAGGTTTAAAAATTCTTCACGGGTTTTGGAGTCTTCTCTAAAGGCCCCGATCATCGTACTGGAAACCGCCAGCGTATTCTGTTTTTCAACACCCCGCATCATCATGCAAAGATGCTGTGCTTTCATGACCACTCCGACCCCTAAAGGAGAGACGGTTTCCTGAATCGCTTCGGCAATCTGTTTCGTCAGCCGTTCCTGAACCTGAAGCCGCCGGCTGAAAACTTCAACGATCCGGGGGAGTTTGCTCAACCCGATCACTTTTTTTCTCGGAATATAGGCGATATGGCATTTCCCGAAAAAGGGGAGCAGATGGTGTTCGCAAAGGCTGAAAAAATCGATATCCTTCACGATCAGCATCTCTTCATAATCGATAGAAAAGAGCGCTTCGTTCAAGATGTCTTTTAAGTCCTGCTGATACCCCTGGGGTTGGGATCTTCACCCATGAGGGTCAGCTGGCGGGTAATCAACTCCTGCATCCCTTTTGAATTCCATGCAGATTTATTTTTTTTTGTCATCTTTTGCCGCTCTCTATCCGTAATATTCGAAATAATTGTCCCGGGTCTCAACCAGCCTTAATTTAAAAAGATGATCTGACAAAAAGGGAGAAAGCCTTTCCCAGATAATGACCAGAATATTTTCAGCGGTTGAAACCTTTTCTTTAAATTCTTCAAAATCCTGATCGAGATAATGATGGTCGTACCGGTCGACGATCTCCTTTTGAATCGATTGATGAAATGTTTCAAAACCCTCAAGTCTCCCCGTTTTAGGGTCGCGGTCCCCTTTTAAGGTCACCTCCAGCGCGTAATTATGGCCATGGCTGTTGGGGTTATTGCATTTACCATAAATTTTCTGGTTTTCTTTCATCGAAAGATGTTTTGAATGAAGCCGGTGGGCCGCGCAGAACCGATAGGTCCGGTTCTCGTAAGTCAGGCCCTTTTTGGCCTGTGGAATTTGATGAGAGACCATAGAGTCGGCAAAGCGCTCCTCATTTTCGTAGACCCGGACTCTCGATAGTTTTAAGTCTTTGTTCTGTTTTTGAAAAAGATCCCCAAGGATATTGGCAATGTTTTCGGGAGTGGGGCTCTTATCTTTAAAATAGGGGAGATCGAGATTCAGGTGTTTATGGTCAAACTCCTCGAGGAGGCGGACCACCCGTTCTTTAAGTACAACGGTGTTGATGACCATTCCGGTTACCGGATCGACTTCCCCCTCGAGAGAGAGGTCGAGGAGGTAGTTATGCCCATGCGTATTCGCTTCTTTGCCAAAATGGGCGGTATTTTTCTCTTTATCCCATAAAGGATTAAAATAAAAATGAGAGGATGAAAATTCGATCCGTTTTGTTAAAAAAAGGAGGCCCATAAGAGGTGATCCGGTTTCCTAACCCCAGACGGCGTCAGGGACTTTTAACCGGTCAACCGGCTTTCCGTTTTGGATATGTTCCTTGACAATGACCTCGACATCTTCGGCGGAAGTGATTTTCTGGTACCAGGTGCCGTCGGGGTATACAATCACCACCGGACCGAGCGGGCAGGGTCCGACGCAGGTGGAGCCGGTCACAATCACCTCTGCAAACAGGTTGTTTTTTTCGACTTCAGACATAAAATGGGTCAAGAGCTGGTTGGAGCCCTTTTCACCGCACGATCCCCGGGGGTGTCCGGGCGGGCGGTTATTGGTGCAGACGAGAACATGATATTTCGGTTTTGCCATTACTTCTCCTTAATCAGGGTTTAATCATCAGATTAGAGTAGATTACAGTAGAAAATAATCATACCGTTAATTTCATACTCGAGTCAACGTCATTTCAGGCTATCGAGGACTTCCTCAATATGGTTATCGACCTTTACCTTGCGGAAGATCCCCTTTAGCTTTCCTTCCGGGTCGATCACAAAGGTCGACCGTTCAATCCCCCAATAAATCTTCCCATAGAGGTTTTTTTCTTTGTAAACGCCATATTTTTCCGAAACCGCATGATCTTCGTCTGATAACAGCGGAAACGTCAGGCCGAATTGATCAATAAATTTTTTGTGTGATTCAAGAGAGTCGTTGCTGACCCCTAAAACAGCCACGGAGATTTTTTTAAACCGGGGGAGTGCGTCTCTGAAGCCGCATGCCTCTTTGGTACAGCCCGGCGTATTGTCTCTGGGGTAAAAAAAGAGGATGACCGTCTTTCCTTTGAGCGATTTTAAAGATATTTTTTCTCCCGTGGATGACGGGAGGTTAAAATCGGGGGCTTTATCCCCGACGGCGAGTTCGTTTGCCATGGTTCTCTCTCCTCAAAAAAATCTAAACAAGAATCAGTTTTTTCACAATATTTAAAAAAATCTCTCCTTTTTGAATCAAAGCCCCGACCTCGCCGGGGGTGAAGCGCTTCCCTTTTTCATTCTCTTCTTTGGTTTTAAAAACCGTTTCGAGGGTCTCTTCCCAGCGGTGAGAATCTTTTTCGTCCGGAAAATGTTTTGAAAAATCGCCGGTGAGAAGGACGTTATCAATGAATTTCCTTTTCAATTCAGCATGGCTTCGGCAATGAATATCCTCGCTAAAGAGGAGGGCTTCCATGCCGTAATAAAAGAGATTGTAAAGGCTGTTTAAGAGGCTCCGGGTTTTCCCATCTTTTAAAAAGAGATGGACCTCCTGCAGAGATTCTTCGGCCATTTGTAGAGAAAATAAAATTTTTTCAGTCGATAC
>JACQBY010000062.1 GCA_016201875.1 Nitrospirota bacterium | reverse complement strand
GATCGGAATGTTTTTTTGGATGAAAATTTTAACGCCCCTGTTTTCTCCCGATTTTTTCAACAGCATCTCCGCCGCCCGGTAAACGAGGTTGGAACGGTCCAGCGGAAGGTCAGGATGGTTAGAGCCGATTTCGATCCCGTTTTCCCGGAGATCAAAAGATAATTCATCCCGGAGATCGATCCTCTGAAACAGGGAGACGAGGTTGTGATAGCCGTCGGGCCGCCTGTCGAGGATTTTCAAGATGAGATTTATTTTGGCATAGGATTCTTTTACCACGGGCATACTATACCGTTTTCCCGGACTAAAGTGAATGACAAATTGTCCTTTTGAGCTAGACATTATCAACCCACTCTTATAAAATGAATTTTTTAATTTACAGAAAGGGACCGTGCATGCCCGTCCGCTTTTCAGCGAAAAGTGACAGAGGAAAAGTAAGGCCTGAAAATGAAGATTACATGGGCGGGTTCCCGGAAGAGTCTTTATTTATCGTTGCCGACGGGATGGGAGGGCATAAGGCCGGCGAGGTGGCCAGCCAGCTGGCCGTCGAAACGATCTATCAAGCGCTTCAGCTCAAAAAACAGAGCCCCGACTCCCCCTTTGAGCAAAACTCTCATTACCTCGACGATTCGATTCAAAAAGCCAACCGGAAAATTTTCGAGGAAGGGAATAAAAACCCCGAAAAAGCCGGAATGGGGACGACCGTCGTGGCGGCCTGGATCCATAATTCCTATGCCTCGATCGGTTATGTGGGAGACAGCAGGGCCTATTTGTTGAGAAAAAAGAATTTAAGACAGGTAACCTCAGACCACTCTCTCGTCAACGACTACCTTCAGAAAGGGCTGATCCAGCAGAGCGAGGCGGACCAGCACCCGCATAAGCATGTCCTGAGCCGGGCGGTGGGAACCCAGGAGACGGTGGAAGCGGACATTATCAACCTCCCCCTCCAGGCCGACGACCTCCTTCTCCTCTGCACCGACGGGTTAACCAATATGCTTTCAAAAGATGACATTGAAGCTATTTTAAACGGGCCCGAAGATATCGAAAAAAAGAGCCGGGCGTTAATCGACCGGGCCAACCATTACGGCGGAACGGATAACATTACCGTCGTCCTTATCCAATTCATTTAAGCCCATGAAACAACCGCTTAAAAACCTGACTCTGACCCTTCTGGTCCTCCTCCTTTTCCTGTTCTCCGGGGATCTCATCGCCCTTTATGTCCATTCCCTCTGGTTTTCAGAAATCCATTATGAAGGGGTATTCAATAAAACCCTCTTAACGGAAATTCAGCTGGGGGGGGGATTCGGGTTCCTTTTTTTTCTCCTGATCTACCCCAACCTTCTCCTGGTCAAGCGGTTTAAAACAAACCGCCCATGGAGCGAATGGGGAGCCCGGTTAAACCTCCCCCCGCTCAGCCTTCTGAAAAACTACCTTCACCCGGCCATCCTTCTGGTCTCGCTGGCAGGAAGCCTGCTCAACGGGTTTCAGAGCTCGAACGAATGGAAAGATTTCCTGCTCTTCTCCAACGCCGCCCCTTTTGGACGGACCGATCCCCTTCTCGGACTGGACTTCGGGTTCTATGTCTTTAAACTCCCTTTTATTTCGTTTCTGCAGCACTGGGCGATCGCGTCGATGCTGATGGTGCTCACCCTGGTGATACTCCTCTACTTTTTCAGGGAAGGGATCAGGATCAACCCCCAGGGTTTTTCAGTCGAGCAGGGAGCTTTAAAGCATATCAGCATTCTGGCGGCGATATTCTTTCTCCTTCTGGCCTGGGGCTATCAGCTCGACATCTATAACCTGGTTTATTCGAGAAGAGGGGTTATTTTCGGAGCGGCCTATGCCGATATCCATGTCCGGCTTCCCGTTCTGAAACTTTTAATCCTCCTCTCCATCCTGGCCAGCCTCCTGATGGTCCTCAGCAGTTTCAGAAAAGGGCTCCTCCTCCCCCTGGCGGTCATCGGAGGGGTGATCGCCGTTCAATTTGCCGGGGGGAATCTCCTCCCTGAACTCGTTCAGCGTTTTAAAGTCGCCCCCAATGAAATCGTGCTCGAAAAACCCTATATCGAACAGAACATTGAAAGCACCCGTTTTGCCTATCATTTAAATAAGATCGAGGTTAAAGAATTTCCTTCGGCGGAGAACCTGAACGCCCAAATTCTCTCTAAAAACGAAACGACTTTAAAGAATGTCCGCCTCTGGGACCATGCGCCTCTGGAGGTCACCTACCGCCAGCTTCAACAAATCCGCCCTTATTATGATTTTGTCGGCGCCGATAACGACCGTTACTGGATCAATGGCGAGTACCGGCAGGTCACCCTTTCTCCGAGAGAGCTGACCTACAGGAACCTGCCGATCCGGAACTGGATCAATGAACATTTAACGTTTACCCACGGGTACGGGGTCTCCCTGGGACCGGTGAACCGGATTTCAAAAGAAGGCCTCCCTGAATTTTTCATTAAAGACATCCCCCCGGTCTCCTCTATTCCTCTGAAAATTTCCAGGCCTGAAATCTATTTCGGCGAGATTCCGAATGAATATGTTTTTGTCCATAGCCGCGCCCAGGAGTTTGACTACCCTTCGGGGGATAACAATGTCTACTCCCCATACGAGGGAAAGGGGGGGGTCCCCCTGGAGTCCTGGACTCGAAAAGCTCTATTTGCCTCCTACTTCGGAAGTCTGAAAATTTTACTCTCAAACGACCTGACTTCCGGCTCC
This sequence comes from Nitrospirota bacterium, assembly GCA_016201875.1. Taxonomy (GTDB): domain Bacteria; phylum Nitrospirota; class Nitrospiria; order JACQBW01; family JACQBW01; genus JACQBY01. Next base: position 708 of record JACQBY010000062.1, on the reverse strand, counting down.
CGTATTATTTACTTCAGGAATGTTCAGGAGCGGGTATCCAAACTTATTCCGTTTATCGTGCTCGACCAGGACCCTTACATGGTGATTACCGATGCGGGGCGGCTGGTCTGGATGCTGGACGGATATACGACCTCCAACATGATCCCCTACTCTCAACCGGTGACCGGTTTTGGAAATTATATCCGGAACTCGGTTAAAATAACGGTAGACGCTTATGACGGGTCGATCTTCTTATATATCAGCGACCCGGAAGACCCGATCATTCAAACATACGCTAAAATATTTCCGGAGCTCTTCCTCCCGCTGGAGAAGATGCCGAAGGATTTAAAAAGCCATATCCGGTATCCGGTCGACATGTTCAATTTACAGGCTTACCTCTATTCGACGTATCACATGAAAGACCCTCAAACCTTTTATAATAAGGAAGACCTCTTTAATGTCCCCCGGAAGGGAGATAAGCCGATAGAACCTTATTACACGATCATGAGGCTTCCGGGAGAGAAAAAAGAAGAATTTGTGCTCCTCAATTCTTTTACTCCCGCCAGACGGGATAACATGATCGCCTGGATCGCGGCCAGATCGGACGAACCCGATTACGGGAAGCTCCTGATCTATCTCTTTCCCAAACAAAAGCTGATTTACGGCCCCAGGCAGGTCGAAGCGCGGATCGATCAGGACGCGTTCATCTCCCAGCAGCTTTCCCTCTGG
>JACQBY010000061.1 GCA_016201875.1 Nitrospirota bacterium | reverse complement strand
TTCCCGGACGGCCAGTTTCCGGATCAGATGCCGGATAGCGGTGCCGTCCCGGTTTTGTTTCAGCGGTTCAAGCGCTCCTATCCGTTGATCGAGAGAAGAGCCCCCCTTGTCATCAAACCCTTTGATCGTATAAAACTCCACCTGATTCCGGGATTGGCCTGAAAAACCAAATAACCCATATTCGTCGCCGATTGCGTTTAAGGCTTCGGTCAGCAGAAGCAGCCCTTCTTTTTCAATATCGATGATCCTTTTTTCCGTTTGGGCGATCTGCTGGCGGGTCGACCCGCTCAGATCAATGAGAAAAGCCGTGGAAATTTTTCGCTCTTTTTTTTCTCTCCGGATATAAATGTTTTCATCAGGAGAGATTCCCGCCCGGATATCGGCCCAGATGTCAATTAACCGGTCGAAATCTATTTCATCTCCATCCCGTTCTTTTTTGATTTTTCGATAATTTTCAGGTTTTAGTTTTTCAAAATACCGCCGAATGGATAAAACCGCGCCGTACGACATTTCCATCTTATGAGAAGCCCATCCAGGTTGATTGAATTCTTTTTCGACCAGTTTGCACCAGTTCGGTTTGTAGTTCCGGCTCATCCAGTCCCATTCATCATATAAAAAATAGTTGCCTGAAACCGCTTTGATGGTTTGATTTTTGGAGGAGGATTCTTCCTTCCGGGGATTGTTTAAGCGGAGGAATTGATCCTGGGCCTCCCCGGCAGAAGGTTTGTCGCTGATGTTTATCTGTTCCGACGATTGGTCCGGGGATGCTTCGCTCTGAAAGGCCATCTCCGGGGTAATGAGCCCATGATGGGAGAGGCGGCTCTCCGGAATATTTCCATAATGAGGGAGTGACGCTTCAGGTGAAAGAATTTCGGTCCTTTTCTCTTCTTCTTTTTCGAATTTTGGGAAGATCGACCGATATTCCTCATAAAGCCGGCAGAGGGTTGTCAGCGTATCTTCAACCGTGGCGTCAGACCGCCAGATGGTTTTTAAAATGGAAAATAACCGGGAGACCTGATTGATGATCGGGACCGGAATGAGAATCTCTTCATGAATCGAGAGTTGAAACAGCGCCTCGAGGACTCCTTTTTCCGGAGGGAGGTTAAACAGGTCGGGGCGGTTGTTTTTCTGCGCTTCCATGATCGGGTGTAAATCTCTTACCGCTCCGGGATACGCTTCCCTTAAGAGATGGTCGATCCGGGATTCTTCAACGATGGTCCAGAGGTTTTGAGCAAGGACGGGGTCGAGGGTTTGTAATTTCTCCATCGATCCGGCTGAAAGGGGGATATAGGTGCCAAACTCGATATGCGCCGCTTCGTGGAGGGTCATCATTTTGTATAGTTTGAGATTCTCTCCTTTTTCAGGATAGACGCTGATCTTTTCCGGCAGGGTGATGACCCCGATGTTTTCTTTTATCCGGCTCGAAGGGATAGGTCCCGCAACGATTTCAACCGGACAGCCGGTAATCATTTCCGCAAAAAACTTTAACCGTTTATAACTATCGGGGAGGAAAGCGGTTTGGGAGAGCTCATGGAGGATGTCCATCGCCCTTTTGGATTGAAGCGAGAAATAGGCTTTTACGGCTTCAGGGGGGGCTTTGATTTTTAACCCTCCCTGAACAAACCGGTTTAACGAGTGGAGGTTCCTGTCCATCATTTTCAAGATATCGGTGGCATGTTTTAAGAAATCAATCAAGGCAAAGGGGGCCTGGGAGACGATTTCGTCGGCGAGAGAAAAGATCAAATGAATTCCCTCTTCCTGTTCGAGATTAAAAAATATTCCGGGAATGGCCTTGAAGTAGCCGATGGTTTCTTCGGCCGCCTGGAGAGCAAGGGCCTGTCCGATTTTCAGGATCTGCGGCTGGAGGGATCGGCGGCGGACTCCGGATAGAATCTCCGGGGAGGTCCTGAAGTATTCGAGCGCATAAAAGGTTTTCGATCGGGTATCTTCTTTAGAAAGCAGCAGTCCGATTTTTCCCCAGACCGCAAGCAATGACGAATCGATGACGGGGAGAATAGCCGGACCTGCTTTAAAATATTCCGTTCCCGCCAGGTAATCTTCTTTTGCGAGATCGCCCCCAAAACGGGCCCATTCCGAAATCTTTTCAGTTGAAAAATGTCCGTCCAGAAGGGGGACGGAGCGAAAATAATCGAGCGCCGCGCTGTTGGGTTCGACTGCCAGCTGAGTCCCTGTTTGAAGATATTGTTTTAAAGCAGAACTTTTTTTAATCTGTTGAATGATTTTCGGACTTTCATTGAAAAACTTAATTCCGTTGGCAGAAGAGGCGCAAGAGATCAACGACCCGAGATTAAGCCATAGCTGAAAGGAGTCCAAATCGAGTTCCCGGAGAATCTCTTCCCCCTCTCTTTCAAAAGCGCGGGCGGCTTTAGGTGAAATCAGGGAGATTTTTTCTAAAAATTCGGGGAACCGGTCTGGCATCGAATCCAATTAAAGAATGGAAGAGACGATTTCCCTGATGCTTTTTTGCATTTCAGGATCGTCGGTAAGCGGCTGGGAGAGCGCAATCTGACAGGCTAACAGGGGGGCGATGCCATTTTTGATTAATTTTCCGGCATAGATCAAGAGCCGGGTGCTGACCCCTTCGTCCAACCCCTGGTTTTTGAGATTTCTTATTTTCTGGCCGATTTTCACAAGCTTTTCTGCCATCTCTTCTTTAAGATCAGCCTCGTGCCGGACAATTTCAGTCTCCTGTTCAATAGGGGGGTAACTGAATTCAAGCGCCAGAAAACGTTGTTTGGTGCTCTGTTTTAACTCTTTAAGGAGGCTTTGATAGCCGGGGTTGTAGGATAGAACGAGCATGAAGTTCGGATGGGCCTGGAGGACCGTCCCTTTTTTTTCAATCGGGAGAATCCTCCGGCTGTCGGATAAAGGGTGAATGACTACGGTGGTATCTTTTCTTGCCTCTACGACTTCGTCAAGGTAGCAGATTCCCCCCTCTTTAACGGCAGTGGTCAGGGGGCCGTCGGTCCAGACCGTTTCGTTCCCTTTTAAAAGGTATCGCCCGACAAGGTCTGACGCGGTTAAATCCTCATGGCAGGAGACGGTGATCAGGGGGACTTTTAACTGATGCGACATGTACTCCACAAACCGGGTTTTGCCGCAGCCCGTAGGCCCTTTTAACGTTACGGGGATCTTTGTTTCAAAGGCGATTTTAAATAACCGGACTTCTTCGCCGGAGGGCAAGTAATAAGGTTCGATGATATGCTCCTTTTTGGCAAGTTTTTCAGATTGATTTCAAGGGTCAAATATAGCATATTAGATTTTTAGCTTACAAGGGGGGGAGAAAATGAAAAATGACGACGTGAGAGGGCAAGAAGCTGTTTTGGTTGCCGATGATCCTAAAGCCAGAGAGCTGTTAAGAGGCGCTTATGAGACCACCTACCGGTGGAGCAAAGATTTTAAAGGGTTTTCCGCCAGACTGAGCGCGGGAGTGAATGGAAAAATGGTCGAAGGCCGGGTTGAAGTCCACCTCCCCGAAGAGGTTTCGGTGACTCTCCCTGATCCGGAGATTTCAAAATGGGCCGAAGACCAGATCGGAATGATGGCTGTTCACAGGGGACACCGCTCTTTTGACGGAAGCGATGGAAAACACCGGCTGACCCTGGGGGAATCAGACTCACATCCTTTGGGAGCGCTCGTTCAAATCCATGGGGATGGATTGAATACCCGGTACCGCGTGAACCAGGGGCGGATCGTTCAGATCAACAGGAACATGGGGCCGATCCGCTTTACGATCAATGTTCAGGACTCCCGGGCGACCCCGGACGGAAAATATCTCAATACCCGTTATATTGTCTATTATTTTACCCCGTCAGGCGATTTAAAACAGGTTGAAAGTTTTAATGATGAACCGGCGGTGGTCGATGGAATTTTTCTTCCGGGGAAAAGAACGGTCTTTTTTTCCGAAGGAGGCCAGGTGTCGGTTCGGCAGATGATTTTTTCGGATCATCGTCTTTGAAGACCGGTTTATGGGTACAGGACCGTTCGGGTCATGAATATCTGATTACCAAAGATTCGTTGGGCTATCCCCATTTAATCCCTTTCGACAGGAAAACCGAGTTCTTCCAGGGAGCTCCCGCTCCTCTTGATTTATCGGTTGAAGAAGGGAAGAAAATCTATCAGGAAATCACCGGTAAACCTTACCCGTTTGGTCATGCCACCACCAGACAGGTTCTCTGGGATTTGATTGAGGCCGCTACAAAGCTTCTCCCCTGATCCTCTGTTTTATTGAATTGCCAAAAAAAGGAACACTCAAGATGAAGAAGAAGCTGTTTACAGGGATTTATTTGGCCGGTCTGATCGTCTTAGGGCTTAGCCTGACTGCCATTACGGTCCCCCGCCAATGTTCCAGGGAAGAGACAAAAGTTTTTGAACAGTTTAATTATATTACCCATAAACCTGATTTTAAAAAACCCCAGAAAGGGGAGTTCACCTTTTATCAGACCAACGGGCCGGTTGCCGGTGGAAGCGTGTCCGCGTTATGGGCGGATGAAGAAAAAACAGTCTATGCCGGTATTTTCGGGGATGGCATCTACCGGATAAGATCGGGAGAAGATCCCTGGGTGCCTGCTAAAACCGGCATCCTGCATCCTTTTATCCTCTCATTATACGGGTCCAGGAAGGGGGTTCTCTTTGCAGGAACCATCAACGGCGGAATTTACACCAGTGAAGACAAAGGGAAGAACTGGGTGAAGTCAAATGCCGGGTTGACCAATCCGGAAGTGACGGCCATTATCGAGCATCAAGGGGAGATTTTTATCGGCACAGGATCGGGGGTCTTTAAAAGCGGCGATCAGGGAAAACATTGGTTGGCGATGAACAAAGGGATGGAGTCGATGCTGGTCAGGTCCCTTCTTGTTGACGGCAGAGGGACTTTTTTTGCGGGAACAGGTGGACAGGGAATTTTTAAAAGTACCAATAAGGGTAAAACCTGGGAGGCCCCCCGTTTTAAATTGCAGGGGGAAACGGGGCTGGTAGAAAACTACATCAGGGTGATGATGCAATCCCCGAAGAGCCGTCACCTCTATGCGGGGACTTTCGGAGGGGGGATTTTTAAATCAACGGATGGCGGGAATAAATGGATCCCTTTTAACACCGGTCTGATCAACACCTCTATCCGGAGCATTCAAATGGGTCATGACGGAACGATTTATGCCGGAACGGGAGAGGGTGTTTATAAAAGCTCCAACGAAGGCCGAAGCTGGAGCGCCCTGAATGGAGACCTCTCTGATAAAAATATTCAATCGATGATCTTAACCGGTGAAAATCAAATATGGATGGGGACCGCGAACGGGGTATTTCAGAAAAAAGGAGAGGATCCCCATTGGACCCCCCTTGAACGGGGGATATCCTTTCCGGTGATCTCCACCCTGATTGGAAACCGGGAGAAAGGGTTATATGCCGGAACCGAAGGGGAAGGGGTTTTCAGAAGCAAAGATGGCGGAAATAGCTGGTTTCAAATGAACGAAGGGTTATCGGACCATTATATTGAAACTCTTGTCGAGGGATCTGAACATACCTTATATGTTCTGGCTTCGGACGGCATTTACCGGGGCGACAATTTAAAAAAGAGATGGATCTTGATGGAGGAAGGGATCGGAAAGAGCGGCATTCTCTCGCTCTTTATCGATTCTGCCAACAATCTCTTTGCCGGAACGGAGAAAGGATTGTTTAAACGGGACATGTCCTCAAACTATTGGGAACCTGTCGCTCTTCCTCTGGAGAGGGCAATCTATTGGATTACCGGCGATACCCATCATCTTTTTGCAGTTTCGAGCCGGGAACTTTTTTTGATCTCTCCGGGAGAGCAAATCCCCCAGATCATTTCCACCCCCTCTCATTCGGGTGAAATCCGGGGAGCCTATTTTAAAAACAATTTATATGTATGGACAGAAAATGAAATTTTTGAAGGGAAACGCCAGAATCATGATCTTCAGTGGCGGACATTAAGCCCCCTTTCGGCCGGGATCAAATGCCAGGCGGTGGCCGTTGAAACGATTGACGGAAATGATCTTTTTTTTGCAGGAACCGATAAAGGGATTTTTGTAAGCCTTGATCAGGGGAGAGTCTGGATGAAGGGAGGCGGAAAAGGGGCTTTGGCCGATGCCAGGAGCTTCTTTTCTCCCTATCCCGGAATCCTTATGACGGGCACAGCGGATCAGGGGGTTCTCATCGGGGGCCGGTTGTGAAAAAACAATTTGTCTTTTTACTCCTATGGATGGTTTTGACAGCCGCCTGTTCCCGCATGGAACCAACGATTTATACCATTGCGCTCAGTCCTTCCAATACCCACATTGTTTATATCGCGACGATGAAGGGGGTTTATAAAAGCCGGGATAACGGGGCCACGTGGGAGTCGAGGAGCGATGGGCTGGGAGATGCCCATGTGATTTCTTTAGCCGTCGACCCGTATTCCCCGTCGACGGTATATGCGGGGACCTTTGGAGACGCTATTTACAGGACTTCTGACGGAGGCCAACAATGGTATTCCATCAATCTCGGGTTGAAGGGGCACGTTTCGGTGGTGAATGGTTTTGCTTTTTGTCCGAAAGACTCCAAAACGATTTTGACGGCGACCACCGTCGGGGTATTTAAAAGCATAAACGAAGGGGGTGAATGGATCGAAAAGGTGGATGAAATGGAG
>JACQBY010000070.1 GCA_016201875.1 Nitrospirota bacterium | reverse complement strand
GACAAGGCCGACTTCAGACATAAAGTCCGGTCATCCATGTGCCAGCTTCAAAACAATCCGGAGAAAATCCGTTCCTTCTACCAGAAACCCTCACTCAAATATGCCGCATGAAGATGAATATACTTATGGCCTCATTAATAGACAAGCAGTTATCATCACTTATCAAATCAGTTTCTTTACCACCAGACTGGGCGGAAGAACTTAATCGTCTTGCTCTGCAAGACCACAAAAAATCCGCTCAGTCTAATTCTGCTTTTGTAGGAGAAGTGAAAAAAGAAATCAAAAATATTGAAGCGAAGCTTCAGCGACTTCTTGACGGCTATTTAGACCAAGTGATTGAACAAGAAATATATCGTGCTGAAAAAGCAAAGTTGTTATTCAAAAAGAAGTCGCTGGAAGAGAAAATATCTTCACTTCTACAAAAGCAGAATGATTGGCTCGAACCGATGCAAGAATGGATAAAAGACGCTCAAAACCTAAACACTTCTTGGCGAAAAAACAGTGCGCACCGCCGAAGGCGGTGCTCTAAATTCGTTTGGAAAAATGGGGGGAAATCAGTGGGACGCGCTTCGCGCGTCCCACCTTCTGGCTTCTGAAAAGCCGTTGAGTTCTGTATTGGTGCCGAAGGGGGGACTCGAACCCCCACGGGGTCACCCCCACTAGGCCCTGAACCTAGCGTGTCTACCAATTCCACCACTTCGGCATAACACAAGAAACTGAAACGTAAAAAACTTAATTGATAAAATCCAGCTCTGCTAAAGTTGTTTATTTTAATATAAATTTTGTCAGATTGGAATAGAATCCTTTAAAAATAATATCGGAAGGCCATCATGTAAATAAACTTGTCATATTGACAATTTAATTGACAATACCGGTCTGGGGTGGTAACTTTTTTTATCATCAACGCTCATTTTAAACCCGATCGGGCTCATTGAAGATCACCGCAAATACCAAAAAAAGAAAGATGGATTCATCACTCACCCCTGGGGACTCTCCTCTGGAGTCTGTCATTACTGAAACCGTATCGCTTTTCTACCGCTTAAGGGTCGTCGCCGAGCAAATTCACCACCAGGGAGAAACATCGGGTCCAAAAAGAGGGATTCTGAAAACCCTTGACCGCCTCGGACCGCAGACCGTTCCCCGGATGGCCCGCGCCCGGCCCGTTTCCCGCCAGTACATTCAGACTTTGATTAATCAACTGGCCAAAGGGGATTTTGTCGAGTTCGTTGAAAACCCGGCTCACAGGCGCTCTCCTCTGGTCAGTTTGACGCCGAAGGGAAAAGAGTTTCTCGATGCCATGGCCCAGAGAGAGATTGAACTTCTCGAACAGCTCAAAATGGACTCTTCCGAAAAAGAGCTGAAGAACACGGCAGACGTTTTACGAAAAGTCAGAGAATTATTTGAAAGCCGTCAATGGGAACAACTATTAAAAAAGGCACATTAACTTTTAAGAAATAAAATGACAGCAAAATTATTTTTCAGCCTGGCCTTCACCCTGTTGATCTTCGTCCCTCTTCGGGCGATGGATGCCCAAAGTCAGACTCAAGGAGGAGAGATGCCCCGGCTTTCCCTGAAAAACGCCCTTGAATCAAGTCTGAAAAACAGCGCCAGGGTCTCTATTGGAAAACAAAAGGTCATCGAGAAGGCCTCTCTCCGCATGGGAAGCCGTTCGTCTTTTCTCCCAAGGCTTTCTCTGAATATCTCCGGAATGGACGCCACCCGGAACTTAAAAGCCCAGGGGGTTTCTTTTCCCGGCGCACCCGATAAAGTCGGCCCCTTCAGCACATTCGACACCCGGCTGACTTTTAACGAAACCCTCCTGAACCTCAGCCTTTTAAACCAGGTTTATGCCGCCGGTGAAGAGACCCGGGTCGCGGAATTGGAGTTGAGTCAGGCCGAGAGCGATCTTTTTTACCAGACCACCGTTCTGTTTCTCAATACGCGCCGGAATGAATCGGCCGTGCAGGCCGATCAGGCCAATGTCGATTTATCCGAGGAGCTTCTTAAATTTGCCGAACACCAAAAGAGTTCCGGGATCGGGACGATTCTTGATGTCACCCGGGCCAGGGTGAAACTGGCCGAAGACCGTCAACGATTGATTATCACCCTGACTCAGAAAAGCGATGCCATCCTCGCCCTGCAAAAACAGATCGGAGTTCAACAGGGAGACAACCTCTCTCTGGACGACCATGACCTGACCAGTCAGGACTTTCCCGACCTTAAAGAGAGTATTCAGACCGCTTTATTAAAGAGAAAAGAGGTCGCCATTCAATCTCAAAGAGAGAGAATCAAAGAGATTCAATTTAAAGCGGCCTTCGGAGAAAAATATCCTTCCATTAATCTTTTTGCCGATTACGGCGAAATCGGGAATGGGGTAACAGATGCTTTTCCCACTCATACCTTCGGGATCACACTCAATTTGCCCCTTTATGACGGCCAGAACCGGAAGGCAAAAGAAGATGCCGTGATGAGCCAGCTCCGCCAGGAGCAATTTAAAACCAGAGAGTCGGCTTCACAGATTGAGCTCGAAGTCCGGCAGATTTACAACGACCTGAACGCGGTCAGAAAACAGCTGGAGGTCGTCAAAGAACGGCTCTCTCTGGCCGAGAAAGAGCTTCTCCTGGCCCAGCACCGGTTTGAAAACGGGATCGGAACCCACATTGAACTGGTGGCGACCCAGACTTCCCTGACCGAAGCGAGAGAAGCTCTGGTCGAAGCCCAGTTTCAAGTTCAGGGAGGAATTGTAAAATATTATTATGTAACAGGTCAGATGGATTATTTCTTTTCCCAATTACCATAAAAGGAAGGAATATTTGTGAATAAAAAAATTAAATTATCCATTCTTTTTCTACTGATCCTTGGGGGCATTCTCTGGGGAGTCTATTATTATCAGCGCTCTCAAACCTTCATGACCACCGATGACGCTCAGATCGAGGGAGACATCTATCCGGTCATTCCCAAAGTTCCGGGATACATCGCTCAGGTTCTGGTTAAAGATAACCAGGAGGTCCAGCCGGGAGCCCCTTTAATGACGATTGAAAGCCGGGATTACGAAATTCATGTCGAACAGGTCAAAGCCGCCCTCCAGGCCGCCCGCGCCACCTTATTCGCCGCCCAATCACAGGTCCAGCAATATATTTCAGAAAGCGATGCCTCACGAGCCAATTACCAGAAATCCCTGAGCGACCTCAGACGGTATAAGCCTCTCGCTGAAAATGATGAAATCTCCCATCAACAGCTTGAAGAAGCGGAGCGGGCAAACGCCTCCAATGCTTCAAAGCTCAAAGCGCTCGAACAGCAGATTGTCTCCGTAAAAGCCCAGGTCAGGCTTGCCGAAGCTAAAGTCGCCGAAGCCGAAGCCAATCTGAACAATGCGGAACTCCAGCTTTCATACACCCATATCGTCTCCCCCGTCGCGGGGAGGGTCACCAAAAAAAATGTTCAACCCGGACAATGGGTCCAAACCGGCCAATCCCTCATGGCCATTGTTCCGCTGACGAATCTCTGGGTTCTGGCCAATTTCAAGGAAACCCAGACAGGCCGGATGCGCTCCGGGCAGGAGGC
>JACQBY010000069.1 GCA_016201875.1 Nitrospirota bacterium | reverse complement strand
GAAGTGCAGGGTTTTTATTTCAGCCCTCCCCTGCCGCCCGAAGTCTTCAAGTCCTTTCTCGTTCAAAACAGCCTCTCCAGAACCTGATCCCAAAAGTAAAAAAGAAAAATCTCCCTTAGCCTTTTTTGAGGTTCTTCAGATACTCGAGGAAGAAGGCGAGGAAGATAGAAAATAAAGCGGAGGCAAAAAAGGCGAGCATCAGGTTGCCGCGGAGGCTCGGTTTGATTTTTCGTTCAGGGGCAACCGCTTTATCCAGCACCTGAACGGTAGGGGTATCGCGAGCTTCCTGAATTTTGGCCTGTTCATACTGTGAGACCAGAAGGGTATAAAGGGTTTCCTGAACTTTGACCTCTCGGGTCAGCCGGGCAAGGTCAAGGCCGAGTCCCGGCATTTTGACAAAGGCGGGATTCAGCGGATTATTGTTAAAAACGGGAGGCACCCCTTCATCCTGGTACTCTTTGGCGACCGAATTTGCCCCATACTCCATTTTTTTAAGTTGCCGTGAGAGTTCCCTGATTTCAAGTTGCAGTTTAATGATATCGGGGTTATTCGGGGAGAGGTAGCTTTGCAAAACCTGAAGCTGAACTTCGTCGGCCGTCAGCCTGGCTTGCAATACTGCGGCGGCTTCAATGGCGCTTTTAGCCTGTTCTTCAATCGAGACTGTTTTATGCTTGGTTTGAAACCCTTGCATGAGGTCTTCCAGCTTCACCAGGTTGGTTCTCGTTTCGTTGAGCCGCTGTTCGATAAAGAGCCGGTTTCTTTTCGCCGAAGTAATATTGACCGTCCGGTTGAGTTCATCCAGATAGTCGACGTAATAATTCGCCATATCCGCGGCAAGCTGGGGAGAAGGGGCATCGACTGAAATAGAGATCACCTTCTGCTTCGAGAGGGAGATCCGGGTATCCCCCTGAAGCCGTTTTTCTGCCCTTTCGCGGGATTTTGTTTGATAGACGGCCATCAGGTCAAACTTATTGATGACCGCGTCGAGAAGGGTTCTGGACTTCAACATCGACATGAAGACATCGGTCGTGGTGGCCGGGGTCGAGATACCGGCAAACTGGGAGACTTTACTGATATCCATCCCCCCAAACCCTCCCAAATCTTTCTGGCCCATTGGAGGGAGTAGCGTGGCGGTCGACTGGTAAATTTTGGGGGTGAGAAGGGTGTAAATTAACGTGATAACCAGAGCAGAAACAATCACAATGGCCATGGTTCTACGATGTCTAAAGAGAACTTTCAGGTAATCGAAAAGGTTCGGTTCGTTTGGTTCCGTTGCCGGAATCCTCTGGTTTGTCTCATCCATCTTAAAAAACCACTTTAAATGCCGCAAGAGTGATGGCAAGCTGTCCGATAATGGTGGCGATATCTTTCCAGAGCGGGATCGGCCGGTATTTGGCTTCCGTTGAGATCGGAACGATCACGGTATCTCCCCGGTCGACAGGGGTTCTCAACGAGAGATTTCCAATCGCGGAGCCATCCGCTTTGATCAGATAGATCTCTTTGGCATTGGCCTCTTCTGAAGCCCCTCCGGCCTGGGCGAGGTAATCGCCCACATTGGTCTTTTCTTTATAGAGAATTCCGGTGGTGTTCCGGACGGAACCGAGTACCACCACCGACGACGGGATGGTCGAGACGGTTAAATTGTCCCGATCTTCAAGCAACAGGTCGTCAGCCGTTCCTTCGAGCTTCTCCGGTTGGTTGAGATGAACCACCATCCTCCCGAGGGTCACTTTGGAAGAAAGGACTTTCAAAAGTTCGCGACGCTGATTCAGCGAGGTCTGTTCGGCCGAGGCATCCTGCTGGGAGACCCCTCCCGCGGTTAAAGCGCTCGACTCAGAGAGAAGTTTCTCTTCCTGGACTTTGACAAAGGTTTCAAGCTCTTTTTGTTCACCTTCCGCGACCTTTTTTCGAATAAAGATTGCTCCGGGAAGATAGGCATTTTGCGTAAATCCCCCCGCTCTCCGGATGATGGAACTCAACTTTTCTCCAGGGGCAATGGCGTATGAACCGGGCCGGAAAAACTCTCCTTTTAAGGT
>JACQBY010000064.1 GCA_016201875.1 Nitrospirota bacterium | reverse complement strand
TGACCGTTTTTGTCGACGACAACCTGGAGCTGGCCGAGGCCATTGAAAAGAAAGACGATTGGGTAGATACCCTCGACCGGGAAATCAAGCTTTACCTGACCAAACTCAACCATCAGATGCTCTCCAGAGAAGAATCGGCCCGGGAGATCGCCCTCCTCTCGATGATTAACGATCTGGAAAATATCGGGGATATCATCGACAAAAACCTGCTGGAACTGGCCAAAAAAAAGATTTTAAAAGGGCTCCAGTTTTCCGCCGAGGGGCTCTCCGAAATAATTGAGTTGCATCAGATGATCGGCAGGAATTATGATCAAATGATTTTAGCGGTCGAACATCAGGACATGGATGCGGCCCAAAAGGTCCTGAAAGAAAAGGGGGTTATCAGCCAGAAGGAGCGGGCGCTTCATCAGGCCCATATCCAGCGTCTGCACGCGGGGTTTAAAGAGTCGATTGAAACCAGCGCTATCCATCTGGATGTATTGACCAATTTAAAAAGGGTTAACTCTCATATCACCGGTATTATTTACCCTTTGCTGGAACTGAAACCCCCGCCGGCCTGAAAATGAAATGAACCCTGACCAGATTAAAAAACTCCTCCTGGGCGTGAAGACCGGGAAAACATCGGTTAAAGAAGCTCTTTCCGCGCTCAAAGGCTTTTCGCAGGAGGATCTCGGGTTTGCCGTTCTGGACCATCACCGCCATCTTCGGCAGGGCTTTCCGGAGGTTATTTTTTGCCAGGGGAAAAACGACCGGCAGATCCTCGCCTTATTCCGGCATTCGCTGAACCGGCACCCAAAAATTCTGGCCACGCGGGTCCGGCCCGAAACGTTTGAAGCGATCCGCCGGGAATTTCCAGACGCCAGATATAACGAATTGGGGAAGACCGTCGCGGCGGTTAAACCGCGGGAAGAGACCCGGGAAAAAGGTCTGGTTCTGATCATCACAGCCGGAACCTCGGATATCAGCGTGGCGGAAGAGGCCAGAGAAACCGCTTTAATCCTGGGAAGCCGTGTCGAAACCCTCTACGACGTGGGGGTAGCCGGAATCCACCGGATCCTGGATAAAAAAAAGGCGCTGGAGCGGGCCAGAGTTTTAATCGTTATCGCCGGAATGGACGGAGTCCTCCCCAGCGTGATCGGAGGGTTCAGCGACAGGCCGCTCATCGCCGTTCCGACCAGCCAGGGGTATGGAACCGCTTTTAATGGCATTGCCCCCCTGCTGACGATGCTCAATTCCTGCGCTTCGGGAATCGGGGTAATGAATATCGATAACGGGTTTGGCGCCGCCGTTCTGGCGCATCGGATTAACACCCTTAAATAATTTTGACATTTCGGATGGAATGAAAAGAATAGCCTATTTTGATTGTTTTTCAGGGGTCAGCGGCGATATGATTCTCGGCGCCATGGTGGATGCCGGCCTTCCTGTTTCGCTCCTGAATAAAACCGTGTTGTCCCTGATTCCAAAAGGGGTGAAGCTCCGTTCGAGAAAAGTCAAAAGGGGGCATCTCCAGGCGACAAAAGTCGATGTTCTTTTTTCTTCGGATCCCCCTCCCCGGGTGCGCAACATCTCCTCAATCACCCGCTTAATTCAAAAAAGCCCCCTTTCCCCATCCATCAAAAAAAAGAGCCTCATGATCTTTGAACGGCTGGCAGAGGGAGAAGGAAAAGTCCATGGGATGGCCGCGGAATCGGTCTCCTTTGAGGAACTGGGAGGGCTCGATACGATCATCGATGTGGCGGGAGCGGTTTCGGGACTCGATTTTTTAGGGATTGATGAAATTCACGTCTCCGCAATCAACCTGGGGGGAGGTTTTATTGAGATGGCCCATGGCCGGTTTCCCGCTCCCGGGCCTGTGGCGGTCGAGCTTTTAAAGGGGATTCCTGTCTATTCCAACGGGATTAAGAAAGAGCTGACCACTCCCACCGGCGCCGCCATCCTTTCGACCCTGGCCGCTTCGTTTGGCTCCCTCCCGTTATTGACCCTTCAAAAAACGGGGCTGGGCGCGGGAGATTTTGTCATTGAAGAATCGCCCAATCTCCTCCGCCTGATGATCGGCGTCCAACCGGAGCCCTTTCTCCAGGACCAGGTCTATCAGCTTGAAACGCATATTGACGATCTGAACCCTCAAATCTATGAAACCCTGATCGAGCATCTCCTTCAAAATGGCGCGCTTGACGCAACCCTGACCCCCGTAATCATGAAAAAAGGGAGGCCGGCCATTCTGCTGACCGTTCTCTCCCCTCCCGGCAGACTAACCTCCCTTTCGGAACTGATTTTTAAAGAGACCTCTTCTCTGGGGCTCCGGATTCAGACTTTAAACCGTCTCCTCCTTAAAAGGAAAGAAGAACGGGTAAAAACGTCTTATGGATGGGTCAGAATTAAAAAATCGTTTATCGGAAATGATATGAGAATCGTTCCGGAATATGAAGATTGCAAAAAAATCGCGAAGGAACATCAAACCCCTTTAAGGGATTTGATGAAACACATTGACACTGAAATTTCACTCACCCTTTCAACAAGAGGGAAAAAATGATTTATTCACTAACGCTGATCGTGTTGTCTCTTGCGGTCACCCTTTTTGGAAGCTCCGTCTTTACGAACGGAATCGAATGGATCGGAAAACGGTTTAAATTATCCCACGGGGCAACAGGATCTGTTCTCGCCGGCATCGGAACGGCGCTTCCCGAAACCCTTATCCCGTTAATTGCCATCCTGCTCGGTACCGGCCAGGCGGAAAAAGAGATCGGAACCGGAGCGATTCTGGGGGCTCCTTTTATGCTTTCGACCCTCACGCTCCCGTTAGTCGGATCCGGGGTCTATTTTTTTGCGATGAGGGGGAAAAGGACCGGCCGGCTGCATCTCAATTTTCATGAAATCGCGTTCGATTTGAAATATTTTTTAATCTCGTTTTCCCTGGCGATTGCCGCTACCGCCATCCCCAACCGGCTGATCCATTATTTAACCGGATTTTTTTTATTTGGGCTTTACGCCTGGTATTTAAAAATCATTTTGAACCGGCCTTCGGACGATCACCTGGATCTCGACCCCTTATATTTTCAAAAACTTTTTAAAAAAGATGGATCGATGGCCGTTCTGCTTCAAACCCTGGCGGGTTTGGGACTGATCATCGGGGGGGCTTATTATTTTATTCAGGGGATCGTGCAAATTGCCCAATTTTTCCATGTCTCCCCGATGATCCTTTCGCTTCTGATTACCCCGGTCGCCACGGAACTTCCGGAAAAATTTAACAGCCTGATCTGGATTTCTAAAAAAAAGGACCATCTGGCGATATCCAACATCACCGGATCGATGGTTTTTCAGAGCACTTTTCCGGTATCGATCGGCCTCTTCGGGACTCCCTGGATTTTTGACCATCACGGGATCAGCAATATTATTTTAACCCTTGTTGCTTCTCTCTGCCTGTTCGCTGTTTTGTTTTTTAGAAAAAAAATAGAACCGTACCATTTGATGCTGGGGTTTATGGCTTATTTGGGATATATCTTTATTCTGATTTTTTATTGAAAGGATGGTTTTCGGATGATGACGATGGCGGGGTATGTGGTGCTCGGCCTGGCGGCCGGGGCTCTGAGCGGGTTGATCGGACTCGGAGGAGGGGTGATTATCGTCCCCTCCCTGATTTTTTTATTCGGAATGTCGCAACACCAGGCGCAGGGGACCACTCTGGCCTTAATGGTCCCTCCGATCGGCCTCCTCGCCGCATGGACCTACTACCGGCAGGGATATGTCGATTTGAAAGTTGCCGCGTTGATTTGCGCCGGTTTTTTCTTCGGAGGTTTGCTGGGGGCCAGATTGGCGATAGGGATTTCGAGCCAGGTTCTGGAAAAGGTTTTCGGGTTTGCTTTACTGCTCATTTCACTTAAAATGATCTTTTCGAGGTAGGGAAAAGAGCCGCTGGCGTTCCGGGTTAAATATGGAACATCATACTGGTTTTTTGCTCCGCGGCCCGGTACCTTTCCGTTAGCTCCTGAAGGGTAATTCGCTCCAGTACCGACAGAATGGCCTGGCGGACCTCCTGCCACACCCCTTTTAAAATGCAGGAAGGGGGTTCTGCCGGCTGCAGGCACTGTTTATCGTCTCCCCCGGTAATGCAGATCATCGGAGACAACGGCCCTTCAATACACTGTACGATTTCTTCGAGTGTGATCTCTTTGGGCAAACGGGCGAGAATATATCCCCCCTGGGCTCCGCGAATGCTTTCCACCAACCCTCCATTTTTTAAAACACTCATTACCTGTTCTAAAAATCGGAGCGGGATATGATGTTTTTTTGAAATGCTCCTTACCTGAAGGGGGCCCCGCCCTTCATTGAGGGCGAGTTCAAGCAACGCCCATACGCCATATTCGGCTTTTGCGGAAAATCTCATCGGGAGTCTTTCTTTTTTCCTGGGTTAAACAAACAAAGGGATATCGGCCTCCGCCGCATAGTCGAGGAACGTCGCCGATCCCCCGATTTCAATGCCATCGATCAAATCCGATTTTTTAACTCCCATCACATCCATCGTCATCTGGCATCCGATCAACCGGATACCGCTCTCCCGGCAGACATCGATCAGGTCGGAAATAGAAGCCACATGCGCCTTGTTCATCCAGCTTTTCATCATCAGAGTCGCCATGGCGGTCATTCCGGGAAGGGCGCCGAGAATGTTAGGAACCGGAACAGGCATGGCCGGATTCGCCAGGGAGGGAACTTTCAGGCTCTTGTATTTATGTTTGTTGATAATATCGAGGCCGTAGAAGGTGAAAAAGATCGCGGCTTCCATATCGAGAGCGGCTGCGGTCGAAGCTAAAATCAGCGGGGGATAGGCCATATCGAGCGAACCTTTTGAAGCCACGATGGCCACCCTTTTTTTGCGGGTCTCCCGGGCTTTGATTTTATCCTCCAGAGCAGACACCCGCTCTTCCATCAAACTCCTCACTTTTTGTTCAACCCATCCATTGAGTTTGGAGTCTATCGACTCCTTTAATTTTTCATCCACCAGTTCCTGTACCTCTTTATTGATTATCGACATGTTAGGCTCCTTGTCATCCGTTTAAAAATGTTACCTGGTTTTCCTGATATAAAAAATAAACGACCCGTTTTCCTGTTTATGTTCGATCAACGCATGCCCTGTCCGGTGGCTCCATGCGGCCATATCATTCACCGCTCCCGGGTCGGTTGCGGTCATTTCAAGGACCTCCCCCACGTTCATCCCGTCAACGGCTTTTTTGGTTTTCAGGATAGGCAACGGACAGCTTAATCCCTTACAATCGAGTTTCACATTCACCTGAACTGACATTTTCCCTCTCCCATCTTATTTGGGGGCCCATCCGGTTTCACTTTGTGAAATCCTCCGATGCCCCCAAAAACCCCGCGCGCGGCCTGGCGTAGCCAGTTCCGCGACGAAGCTATATTAATCTTTACCAGACTATCGCCCGGTCATATTCTAATACCAGCCGGGCAATGTCATCATGGCTGACTTTCTGATACGGCCTCTCGATCTGCCTCGACTGAAGATCTTCTTCACAAGCGTATATTTTCATTGAACCGGCCTGAAATTCTTCGTAAACCGCATCGTGCATTAATACGATGGCGTTCCCCTTCCTCTCCGGGGCAGAGTCCATCATGGTCCGGGCAAGTTCATCATTGATATTTCTGATAATATGAAGGGTCTTCATCCATTTCCTTAAAAAGGAATGACCACTTCGGCTTGATAAATCATCTGGATCAACTCTCTTTTTAATTTCTTTTGAAAGCCCACTCTGATTCCTGGCTGACCGGAGGGGGGGAGCGCCTCTGACTCGACATAAGCCCCGATTCCGCACATTTTAAAAACATCCATAAATTGATTCACATCGGGTCTTTCGACCTTTTTAGAGTTCATCGGCAACGCATTCCATGCCCCGTTTCCCAGTAAAAAAATATCGACATGATTCCCTTCGAGAGTCAACCCGACGCTCATTCTAAAGGCTTCAATGCTTTTGAGCGTATTTAACGGACTGGCCTGTATGATCACGGCAACTTTTTTTCCCATCGTCTTTTATCCCGCCATTTTAAAACTTCTTATCCGAAAGAAAGAAACCGGTCGCATTTTTTCACGATTTCCGACAGTTCAGTCTGGCTGGAGTAACCTGTTCCGGGCATCAGATCCTCCCGTTTTACTCCGCGGGATTCCGCCGACATGGCACAGAGCGCAATGTTGACTTTTTTTTCAATGAGGTCATCAAACCTCGAAAACAACTTCCGTTTGGATACATTGACAAGCACATTAAAGACCCCGTCATCCATTAAAAAAATATCGACGGTATGATCGAGCCGGATAAATGAAGCCGCCAGCTGATAAACCGTAAAGGTGTTTTGATGTTCAGGGCTGGTGGTCAATAAAATTCCGATATGCATGAATCGGCTAACTCCACTTATTTATATTCAGGGGCCCGTGCGCTCCGCCTTCGGCGGATGCTCCGATGCCCCCGAACCCCACGTTACGCACTGGCATAGCCAGTTGCTTCACTTATTTAGGGTTCTACGCCTTCTTGACGTAAACTTCCCATACCTCTTTTTGAATTTCTGCAACCTTTAAAACACGATGGCCGTCATGCTCCAGACTTCTTGGAACATTCACTGCTGACGGGGCATAATCAAGCGTCACCTTTAAGGTCTGGCCGCTGTTCATTTTTTCGAGCATCAGTTTTGACTTTACAAACGTAATCGGGCAGACATCTCCGCTTAAATCAAGCTCTTTATCTGTTTTCGTAATCCTTGTATTTTCATTTTCCATCTGATTGGCATCCCTTCGTGTGCGGCATCGGTCTATGACCTGCTTCTGAAAAAGACCTCTCCCTTATTTATAATGAAGATGGAGAAGAATGAGCCAGAGTGTGGGCCAGTAAACTCGACTTTTGCAGCTTCTCGGCGAGAACTTCTCTTAATAAATCAAGGGCTTCAATGACTTTTGTATTCGCCAGAGAATAAAAAATAACCGCCCCTTCACGCTGGGTTTTTACCATTTCACGCTCTCTTAAAACCATGAGATGCTGAGAAAGATTAGCCTGCTTTAAGTTTAAATATCCCGCAAGCTGTCCGACGGATTTCCGTCCCTCTTTTAACTCATAAAGGATCAGAATCCTTTTGGGATCGGATAAAGCCTGGCAGATATCGGCGTGAAGCTGATGTATTTCTTCTGAAAAATCGTTTTTCATAAACTCTATCATCCCCATAGGAATAAATTGTTTTTATTATAGCATAATGCGAATATAAATCAAACACATTTTGCAAGAATCATAACTTCTCAAATCCCTCTTTAAATACCTTATGGGCTTCTTCGTAAATCTCCTTTTCTAATCCGGCATAGCGGGGAGAAAAATGAAAAATATGAAATGATTCAACTCCCGATTTTCGGGCCAGGATTCCGGCCTGACGGGCCGTTAAGTGAAAACGGGCGGCCGCCTGGTGGGCATCCCGGTCAAGAAACGGGGATTCGCAATAAAATGAAGTCGAGCCGGCGGCCAGAGAGACAATTTTTTCCTCATTTTCAGGGGAGTAGAGGGTATCCACCACATAGGAGATTTTTTGCCCTTTTGTTATGGAGTAGAGCCCCTCCAGATCTTTCAGTTGAAACGATTTTTTAACTTCTTTTTCTCCCTCTTTGACCGGGATATCAATCAGGGTCTCCCCGCTTTTATTCTCCCAGACCGCCTCTTTTAATTTTCTCAGCCACTCTCCGGGCGGAAACCCCATCTCTTTCAACCTCTCTGTATTAATATTGATATGGAACCGTTCATTTAAACTAAAGGCCATAGAGGGAATTTTATGGTCCAAAACCTTTGTGAAGACCGAAAACATCGGCTCTTTTAAAAGCTCTTCGGTAAAAGGAAGCGTCTGGATCGGGCCGGGTTCAAACCCATTGGAAGCTTTTAACGAAACAACCTGTCTGCAATCGGGATGAAGCTCGGTGACTTCAAAGTTTAGCTCATATTCTCCGGTCAGGTTCCAGGTATAACCGGACAACTTCCCCTGAATATTTTTAATCAACCCGGGGGGACCGTAAAACCGGAGCGTTTTCGGGTGGCTTAAAATCACCCTTAGAAAACGGTCAAACCCGATAAAATGGTCCATGTGGGTATGAGAAATGAAAATATCGGTTATTTTTAATAACAATGAAGGGTTGAGGGGGGTATTATTTCCGAGGTCAAATAAAATCGCCCGGTGATCCCATTTTATATCTATAAATAACCCGGGATCTCCGAAGGGGCCGTTGACCAGCCGGGGGTATAAAAGAAGCGCCATACGATTGACCTCTCTTGATTAAACAAATTCATGTCACCGATAAAACTTGACCCATGAAAAATCAGGTTTTAATTGTAACAGGGTTATTTCACTAAATCCAGTTTGCCCCGGATCCGGAAACAGAGATAGGAATTGAAAAAGATTTAAAATCTCGATGTTCACCCGTTTGGTCGGTAAAGGACTGGATACCCGCTTTCGCGGGTATGACGGTTCTATGCAAGTCCTGAGAGCTCTTTTTCGTCATTCCCGCGAAAGCGGGAATCCAGGAGATGCTTCTATCGCTGTTCTCGGGCCGGAAGGTTTATTTGACATAGCGGGTCAGGTATAATACACTTTTAATCCATGCCTTATAATGGAAAACATGATCGTGATCAACTGAATCCCTCCCTTCATTCGGTCCCCCTCAAAGAGCGGCTGGACAGGAAAAAAATCATCCTGATCGCCTTAATGATTCTCTCGGTCATGCTCCTGACCGGTGGAGGGTTTTTATGGGCCCTCATCAGGAACCTCCCTTCAATTGACGGGCTTAAAACCTATGAACCGAGCATCTCCTCCCGGGTTTACGACGAAAATAAGGCCCTGGTAGGGAACTTTGCCACGGAACGGCGCATTTTGGTCCCCCTTGTGAAGGTCCCTAAATACCTTTTTCAGGCTATAATCGCCGTGGAAGACAGCCGGTTTCTTGAACATAAAGGGTTTGACTACTGGAGAACCTTAAAAGCGATCTTAAACGATATACGGACCCTCCATTTAAAAGAGGGTGGAAGCACCATCACCCAGCAACTGGCCCGCTCTCTCTTTTTATCTTCCGAAAAAAAGTTTAAAAGAAAAATCCAGGAGCTTTTCCTGGCCATGAAAATCGAGTCGGTGCTGTCGAAAGACGAGATTCTCGAGCTTTATCTCAACCAGATTTACCTGGGACATGGTTCATACGGCGTCCAGACGGCGTCCAGGCTTTATTTTGGCAAAGATGTCAACGACCTGAGCCTTGCGGAGTCTGCATTCCTTGCGGGCCTCCCCAAAGCACCGTCGGACTATTCGCCCTATATCAATCCCGAAAAGGCAAAACAGAGACAGGGCGTTGTTTTGCGGAGGATGGTCACTGCCGGTTTTATTACCGAAGCCCAGTATCAGGAAGCCTTCCTGTCAAACCTGACTTTTCAAAAACTGCAGAAAGAAGATGAAGTCTCTCCTTATTTTATGGAATATATCCGGCAGTATCTCATTGCCAAATATGGGGAAGAAGCTCTTTATAAAGGGGGACTGAGCGTCACCACCTCTCTAAACCTTCAGATGCAGGCTGCCGCCACAGAAAGCGTCAAAGAAGGCCTCCGCGCCCTTGATAAACGGCAGGGATTCCGCGGCCCTATCGGCCATATCGAGTCTCCCGAGACCCTCAAGAAAAAACCCGGAGCGCTTGTTCAGACCAATCCTTTTAATAAAAGCGAACTATTTGACGGCATTGTTTTATCGGCTGAAGAACAGTTTGCCAGAGTCGAGTCCAGGGGAATTACCGGAAAAATCAAACTGGAAGATATGGTCTGGGCCAGAAAACAGTTAAAAGGAAAAGATTTAAAAAATGATGTCACTTTTATAGATAAAGCCACTCCCAAACAGATTTTAAAAAAAGGGGACATCGTCAAACTCGGACTGAAAAAGGTTGACCCCCTTTCAAAAGAATATTATTTCACACTGGAACAGGAGCCTCTGGTGGAAGGGGCTTTGATAGCCCTTGATCCCGCCACCGGCGGTATTAAGGCCATGGTCGGAGGCTACGATTTTAAACGGAGCGAGTTTAACCGCACCACCCTCGCCAGAAGACAGCCGGGGTCTGCCTTTAAACCGGTGATCTATGCAACAGCGATTGAAAAAGGGAAAAGCCCCTCCAATATGATTATCGACTCGCCTGTGATTTATCAAGACACTGAACTGGACAAAGTCTGGAAGCCTGAAAACTATGAAGGGAAGTTCTACGGCTCCATCTCCCTCCGAGAGGCCCTGGCTCATTCCAGGAATCTGGCCACTATCAAGCTTTTGGAAGAGACCGGAATCAGTCCGGTCATCGATTTTGGAAGAAGGCTGGGGATCACCTCTCCGTTCCAGCATGATTTATCTCTAGCCCTGGGGACTTCCAGTTTAGGGGTGATGGAGCTGACTTCTGCCTATGCCGTTTTTGCAAACCAGGGGACTTACAACGAACCCTTTTCAATCGTGACGGTTGCCGATCATAACGGGAATATCCTTGAAACCCACGAAGCCCATCCGCGGCCGGCGGTTTCAAAGGAAGTCGCTTATATGATTACCAATATGCTGGAAGATGTGATCCAGAAAGGGACCGGCGTCAGAGCCAGAGAATTAGGGAGACACGTTGCCGGGAAAACCGGAACGACTAATGATTTTGGAGATGCCTGGTTCCTGGGATACACCCCTAACCTTGTGACGGGGGTCTGGGTTGGCTTTGATGACCGGCGCTCTCTCGGAGACAGGGAAGCCGGCGCTTCTGCCGCTCTTCCCATCTGGATCTCTTTTATGAGACAGGCTTTTAATCTCCTCCCTGATCTCCCCTTTTCCATTCCGGATAATATTGTTTACGCTAAAGTCAATACCGAAACCGGCCTGCTAAGCGACAGTAATTCTGAAAATACCGCCACCGAACCTTTTATTAAAGGGTCTGCACCGGCCAACTCCCCGAAATCATCTCCCTCCTACTCCGATTTTTATCATCTTGATAATTAGAATAGATTCCTCATCGACATTCCTTCAAATCTCACCCCTGTAATTCTCATAACATATTGAAAAATAAATGTTTTTATAAAAACGATGTTTTTAATAAAATATCCTTTTAATTCAATATCTTATATCTAACAGAATGAAACAGTTTACCTTAAAACCAACCGATAAGCCTAAAAACCCCTTGATTTAACAAAGAAAATACTTTAATATGAGTTTAAATTCACCAGAATAACCTTTAACCTATTTAAATAATCCATAAGGAGGATTTTGATTGAGTACTGTAAAAGCCTGGACCGTCTCCCTCCCGCCAAAGATGATTAAAGAGACAGAAAAAATAGCCAAAGAAGGAAATCTTTCAAAAAGCGATGTCGTGAGAGAAGCGCTGGGGCAATTCCTGGAAACCCATCAATGGAAAAAACTGCAACAAGAGGCCGCGCAAAAAGCAAGGGAATTTTCTTTCGTTTCCGAAGAAGAGGTGGAACGAACGGTTCATGAGAGTAGAAAATAAAACTCCAAAAGTTGTCCTGGATACAGGAGTGCTCCTTTCGGCCCTCCTGTTTCCCGGAAGCAATTCCGATCAGATTTTTCAAAAAATAAGAAGAGGAGAGTTGAGTTTAATGACCTCCTCTTTTATCTTGCAGGAACTGAAGAAATTCATTAAACAAAAACTCAAGTTCAAAAACGAAACCATTGACGAAATCATTAAGAATATTTCGAGAACGGGAAAAGTGGTCGAGCCTCACCATCGCGTAAAAATTTTCACCGAAAAGAAAGAAACCCACCGGATTCTTGAATGCGCCGTAGAAGGAAAGGCCAATTTTCTGATTACCATGGATTCCAAACAGCTTCAGCCCCTCAAAAAACATGAAGGGGTCTGGATTTTAAGCCCCGCTGTTTTTTTAAGAACCAAAATTTATACGTTCTCTTAAAACCTTCCCGGCGCTCTCTGGTTTTTTAAAATTCAGCCCTTTTTTCTCTTTAATCAATTGACTCCCGGTGTTATATTGAGATATATTTTTATAAATTTTTTAAGGCAGGTTTAAACCCCATGAGCATTCGGATCGGTATTAACGGTTTTGGCAGAATCGGAAGAGTTTTTCTGCGCCAGTCTCTGAAGGAGACCGCTTACAGGGTGGCCGCCATTAACGATCTGGCAGACCCTAAAACGCTGGCCCACCTCTTAAAATACGACTCTGTTCATGGAACATTGGACGCCCAAATCGAAATCAAAGGGCGCTCCATTCTCGTTCATGGCAATGAAATCGCCATCTATAATGAAAAAGACCCTGAAAATATCCCCTGGGGAAAAGAAAATATCCCTCTGGTAATAGAATCGACCGGAAAGTTTACAGACCGGGAAGGGGCTGAAAAACATTTCAAGAGCGGGGCCAAAAAAGTCATTATTTCGGCTCCGGCCAAAAAACCTGACATAACGGTCGTCATGGGAATCAATGAGGGGAAACTCCTCCCTGAGCATCACATTATTTCCAATGCGTCGTGTACGACCAATTGTCTGGCGCCGTTGATCAAAGTCCTTCTCCCTTTAGGGATCAAAAGAGGCTCCATGACCACCATTCATTCTTACACCAATGACCAGAGGGTACTGGACGCCCCCCATAAAGATCTCCGCCGGGCGAGGACAGCCGCCCTATCGATGATACCGACAAGCACCGGAGCGGCAAAAGCCATCGGCGAAGTCATTCCGGAAGTCCGGGGGATTCTCGAAGGGATGGCGATCCGGGTCCCGACCCCCAACGTCTCGCTGATCGATCTGGTCGTTGAAGTGAATCAGGACACCTCGGCCGAAGAGATCAATCATCTGTTAAAGAAAGCATCCCTGAACGAATTAAAAGGAATCCTGGAGTATACAGAAGAACCCATTGTCTCCATTGATTTAAACGGAAACCCCTCTTCATCTATTCTCGATTCGGCGTTAACCCGCGTCATCGACAAACGGATGGTCAAGCTGATCGCATGGTACGACAATGAATCGGGTTTTTCCCGCCGGCTCCAGGATCTTGTAAACTATATCATCCGAAAAGAAAATTTTTGATTTGAAATATTTTTTTATCCCCCTTCCCGGGAATCAGGCTAAACCTTTATGAATATGAATAAAGTCACCATTGAAGAGATCAGGCTAAAGGGGAAAAAAGTCATTATCCGGGCCGACTTTAACGTTCCTCTCGATTCCAATCTGAATATCACGGACGATACCCGTATCCGTTCGACCCTCCCCACCATCAATTATGCGATTGATGAGGGGGCAAAAGTAATCTTGTCTTCTCATCTGGGACGCCCTAAAGGACATTTTGACCAACGTTACAGCCTGGCTCCCGTCGCCAAACGTCTGGGAAGGCTCCTGGAGAAGAAAGTCAATTTTGCCCAGGATTGTGTCGGCCCTGAAGTTGAAGAAAAGGTTGCCAAACTGGAGCCGGGCGATGTTCTTTTACTTGAGAACCTCCGTTTCCATCCCGGAGAAGAGTCCAACGATGAATCCTTTTCCAGGTCCCTGGCCTCGTTCGGAGATGTTTATATCAATGATGCCTTCGGGGCGGTCCATCGGGATCATGCGTCGATAACCGGCATCACCAAATTTGTGCCGCTCTGCGGCGTCGGCTTTTTAATGAAAAAAGAGATTGAATACCTTGAGGGGGCGGTGGCCAATCCCCCCCGCCCTTTTGTAGCGATTCTGGGCGGAGCTAAAGTTTCCGGAAAAATCGGCGTCATCGAAAACTTCGGGAAAAAAGTGGATAAAGTGATTATCGGAGGGGGGATGGCTTTTACTTTCCTCCATGCCATGGGATACGAAGTGGGCAAGTCTCTTGTGGAACCCGACGTCATGAAGTTCGCCCTGGAGATCAAAGATCATGCAATCGAGAAGGGGATTAAGTTTTACCTTCCTGTCGATTGCGTTGTGGCAAATAGCATGGATCCAGGAGCCGAAACAAAAATTGTTCCGGTACAGGAAATTCCAAAAGGATGGATGGGACTGGACATCGGGCCGGCTTCTGTTAAACTTTTTTCTGAGGCTCTGGCTAACGCAAAGACCATTCTGTGGAATGGTCCGATGGGAGTTTTTGAAATGGATGCTTATTCAAGAGGGACTTTCGCCGTTGCCCATGCAGTGGGAAACGCTTATGCGTTAAGCATCATCGGGGGAGGCGATACCGCTTTAGCGGTTTATCGGGCGGGAGAATCAGAAAATATGTCCTTTATCTCCACCGGAGGAGGCGCCGCCCTCCAGCTTCTTGAAGGGAAAAAACTTCCAGGCCTTGCCGTTTTGCCCAATCGTAAAGAATAAATAAAGGAGTTTCCCGGTGAAAAAACCGATCGTTATAGGCAACCTGAAAATGAACCTGACCGCCGAGCTTGGCCGGGAATACATCAAGGGGTTTCTCCCTTTCATGGAGCATGTCTCCGAATCGGAGATCGTGCTGGCCCCCTCTTATACGGTCCTCCCTCTTCTGGCTCCTGAAATAAGAGGAAGCCAATTACAGCTGGCCGCTCAAAATATGCACTGGGAAGATGCCGGCGCCTACACGGGAGAAATTTCCCCGGTTCTCATTAAAGAAGCCGGATGCCAGTGGGTCATTCTGGGCCACTCTGAAAGGCGCCAGTATTTTGGTGAAACGTATACCCATGTCCGCAGAAAGCTTGAAAGCGCCTTCAGGCATAAAATCGTCCCGGTCGTCTGCCTTGGAGAAACCCTCGCCGTCAGACGGGCCGGAAGAACCTTTCAAATCGTGGAAGACCAGATCGACGAGGTTTTAAAGGGGTTAAAACCGAAACAGGCCGCCGGGACCGTTCTGGCCTATGAACCGATCTGGGCGATAGGGACCGGGAAAACCGCCTCTCCCTGGCAGGCCAACGAAGTCCATCATTTTATCCGGAATAAAATTGAAACCCTGTTTGGGAAACCAACCGCCGCCGAGATCCGTATTTTATACGGGGGAAGCGTCAATCCTGAAAACTGCGAAGCGTTGATTCAGGAATCTGAAATCGACGGGTTCCTGGTCGGCGGAGCAAGTCAGAAGGAAGAAACTTTTCAAAAAATCATTTCCTGCGTTGAAGAAAACTGGAAAATGAAAAAATCAAAAAAACTGCGTCAACGGCTTAAATAACATTAAAGAAGGGATTTGGTCAAACATGTATACACTATTAACCATTATTCATTTATTTGTCAGTTTTATGATGATCGGCGCCATTCTCCTCCAGTCGGGAAAAGGGGCCGAAATCGGGGCCGCTTTCGGCGGATCAAGCCAGACGATTTTTGGAAGCCGGGGCGCGGCGACGTTTTTAAGCAAGATGACGGTAGGAGCCGCCATTATTTTCATGGTCACTTCCTTAAGCCTTGCGTTTTTATCCAAAGAAAGAGCGAGTGAAGCTTCGATCTTAAAAACTCCAAAGGTTGAAACAACCCCGGCTCAACCGCCTGCCGCATCCGCTCCGGCATCACCGGCTTCTTCTGGAGCGACGGCAACACCTGCCGCCCCCGCAGCCGCCGCGGCGCCGTCCATTCCGGCACCCGAAAAAAAATAGGGACTCGTGAAGCGCTTTTATCCGATCCTCGGTTTTTGTCTGATTCCGGCCCTTTTTTTATCAGGATGCTCCTCTCCCGGACATAAAAACCCCAAAACGATTTCTGTCGGATCGATCGGCGACGCTCAAAAATTAAACCCGATCCTCGCCTCCGATGGCGCCTCTGCCGAGGTTTCTGGATGGGTTTTTAACGGCCTGGTAAAATATGATCCCGGCCTGAATCTCGTTCCCGACCTGGCTGAAAAATTTGAAACAACCCCCGACTGTAAAAATGTCACCTTTTATCTTAAAAAAGGGGTCAAATGGCACGATGGGGAAGAGTTTACCGCTGACGATGTCCTGTTTACCTATCAAAAGATCGTTGACCCCAAAGTGGCCACCCCCTACAGCGGCGGGTTTGAGCGGGTAGACCTTGTCAGGGCCGTCAACCGGTATCAGGTTGAGGTCTCCTATAAAGAGGCGTTTGCGCCGGCTCTGGCCAACTGGGGGCTGGGGATTATTCCCAAACATCTCCTGACCGGGAAAGACCTTCAAACCGATTCTTTTAATCAACATCCCATTGGCACAGGCCCCTATAAATTTAAAGAATGGGCACCCCAGCAAAAGATCGTCCTCGACTCCAACCCTGACTATTTTGAAGGGGCTCCCGATATTCGGCAGTATCTTTTCAGAGTGATTCCCGATTCGGCAACGATGTTCCTGGAACTTAAATCAGGAAACCTCGATTATATGGGGCTCACACCGGTTCAATTTCAAAAACAGACCGACACGCCCCTGTTTAAAGATAAATTCAATAAATTCCAATATCCGGGCTTTTCGTACACCTACCTTGGCTATAATTTGCGCAATCCTCTTTTCTCCGACAGGAACATCCGGAAAGCCCTGACTTATGCGATCGATCGCCAGAGCCTGATTGACGGCATCTGGCTCGGTTACGGCAAGCTGGCAACCGGACCTTTCCCCCCCGATTCATGGGCTTACAACCCAAACGTCAGCCCCTACCCTTATGACCCTGAAAAAGCTAAACAACTTCTGGCCCAGGGAGGATGGACCCCTGGCCAGGATGGAATTTTGCAAAAAAACGGGATGCGGTTTGAGTTTACGGTATTGACCAACCAGGGGAACGACGAACGGAAAAAAAGCGCGGAAATTATTCAGTCAAACCTTGCCCGGATTGGAATCAAGGTCAATATTCAGATTCTGGAATGGCAGGCCCTTCTCCATCAATACATTGACAAAAAAAGGTTTGAGGCCATTATTCTGGGATGGGGGCTCGGACAGGACCCCGATGCGTATGACATCTGGTATTCCGAAAAAACCAGGGAAGGGGAATTTAATTTTATCTCTTATAATAACCCGAAAGTGGATCAGCTCCTGATTGAAGGAAGAAAAACATGCAGTCAGGAAAAACGGAAAAAAATCTATCAGGAAATCCATACCCTGATCGCAGACGATCAGCCTTATACTTTTTTATATTACCCTCAGGCCCTCCCGATCCTTGCCAAAAGGTTCACAGGCGTTAAGGTCACCCCGATCGGCATCTGGTGGAATTTTCCTCAATGGAAAGTCCTCCCCGAATAAGCCGATCGCCCTGGTTGTTCCCCAGGCTCAGTCTTTTTTACTCGTAGCCCCTGGGCAGCGAGTGGGCGACTCCTTTATGACAGTCTATGCAAGTTTTTCCGCTCTCGCGCACGAAGTCCATTGCGTGTTTCTTCCGAGCGCTCTTATCCTGCTTCTCCAGATCCATAAACATCAGCGCATGGCAATTGCGGCATTCGCGCGAATCTGTTGACTTCATGGTTCGCCACACGTATTCGGCGAGCTCCAGACGGCGGGCTTCGAATTTCTCCCTTGTGTTGACGGTGCCGATGATCTTGCGAGGGAGTTCCTTTAAAGTGGCCCGGACCTTGCGAGCCATCTTGTAGATCCATGGCCGTGGAACGTGGCAGTCCGGGCAAGTCGCCCGAACACCCGTTCGGTTTTTGTAGTGGCTCGTCTCCTGGTACTCCTGATAGACGTATTCCCGCATTTCGTGACACGAGATGCAAAAACCTTCCGTGTTGGTCGCCTCTATAGCCGTGTTGAACCCGCCCCAGACAATGATGCCTGCCACGAACATCAGGACGCCGCCCGCCGGGATCCACAGCAGGTACCATTTATGCGGCTGGCGCCATAACCGATGCCAGCGTCTATCGGGTTTTTCGCCTTCCGTCGGGTCTGACATGCGCCTATTCCCCTGGAGTCCTCTCTGTTTCAGGTTTGAGATTCACACGAGCAACATGTGTCCGCCCGGTCTATTTAAAGCTCCCGTAGTAATTGATGAGCGCATCAACAGCCGCTTTGTCGAGCTTGTCCATCTTCGGTTTCATCTTTTTTGGCATTGGGCGCTTGCCGGATTCATACTCCTTGAACGTTTCTTCGAGGTAAGGCATCCACTGGCCGGCCAGAATACCGCCGTCGTCACTGGCAAGACTGCCACCCTCAGCGTGGCATTTCTCACAGCTACGCTCATGAATCTCCTTGCCCTTCTTGGCCAATGCCGGATCGAAGCTCTGCCGGGCGCGGACAAATTTCTTCCCGGCAAAATATTGGGCCGCCTGCCTGATGTCCGTATCGCTCAGGTCTTTCACAATTTGACACATTTCGGTTTTAGTCCCCTTCTTTTCCCCGCTCCGGTATTTCGTCTCCGGGCATGGCCTTTCCTTTTTCTTGTACGCCGTCATGCTGTCACTCATATACGGCGCGGAATAACCGGCAATGATTGGCACATCCGATTCGGTGCTGGCGCCATCCTGGCCGTGACAGTTGGCACAGTTCTCAACCAACTTGTTTACGTCAGCCGCCCATGCGCTGGTTGCCAGAGAAAGGCCGAATAGTACAGTACTTCCCCACAATACCAATCCGGCGGCTTTTTGCGTCATCATGTTTTACAAATATGCCCATTTATCCGTCATTCCGGCATGCTTTAAGCCGGAATCCAGTGACTTTCCCTCCGTATTTTCTTGAAAACACCTGGATTCCCGATAGAGGCATTCGGGAATGACGAAAAAGTGCCGCTGTAGTGTTAGAAAATGAAGATGAAGTTCACCGCGAATTGATTATCCTCGTTTTCGCCGCCCGCCGTCTGTTCTGTCTTCTTCTTCGAATACTCTCCGACCAATTGCAGATGCTGGACGGGTGTGTAATTCGCAAATACCGCGAGCATTTGCTGGCTGTTATGGTCCACATTTTTTGATGGGTCGAAGCCGTCATAACGCGCTCCTACGGCCAGCTTGTTCTCCGTCACATGATAATCGGCCTCGACAAAATAGCCGGAACTCTCACCTGCGTTAGCGCCGCCGCTCACGGTCGAATCCTCCAGAGAATCTTTTCCGGATCCGTAGCCCGCCAGGAGATTTAGCGTCTTGGGCACGGCAAACCAGTTTCCATAAAGCGCAAACCTGTCGAAGGTGTCCTTTGTAAAGGGTCCCGCCGCCGGGGTGCCATCAGAATTATACAGATTGGGGAAGGGAACTGTGCCCCGGTAATAGTAAAGCGTGAGTCCGGAATCCTTACGCACGATCTGATTCAGGACGATCTGGTAACTTTTATCTTTCTGTCCAGGCTGATTAGCGGGTTTTACCAACTTACCTCCTTGCGCGGGTTCCGCCTTGCCTGAGCCATCTTCCTTCCAGATAATGCCATTGCTCATCCTTGCAGATATGGACGTGCCCGTTTTTACAGAGTGATGGCCCACTTCTATGGCCGTCTCATCCAGATTCCAAAGGATGAACGGAGACCCTGCTGCTTTTTGCTTCTGGAACAAGGGTCTCGATAGACCCAATGGCCGGTCGGAAGCGCCAAAACCCTCCCATGGATGCATGATGCCTACCCTGGCCTGGTACCAACCTTCTGCATCTCCATATACCCCTCTCACGTATGCGTTTTCCACCTCAAACACATCGTCGGGTGCCATGGAAAGTTCGACCAGAGAACCAAAGTTCTCGCCCCATGAACCGGTCAGGGGATACATGGTGAATTCCTTAAATTCAAGTTGACTGTTCGACGTATCATTCCCGGCAACCACATCCTGATGTTTCGTATACGTGTACTGGGTTTGCAGTCTTGCAGTAAAGAAGTCTCCCATGTTGAAAGCCCCTTCCTTGTTCCCTATCTCATCCGGCAGTCTGAAGCCCGCCAGCCTGAATTCATACCCGGTCTGGTTTAATTTCGGGATATGGGTATGGCACATGGCACAATTCTTCTCGTACTTCCTTGCAAAGTTTGGCGTTGAATAGCTGTTTTTCGGCATAAAGAAAAATAACAGACAAAACCCCAAAATGGTCAACGTTATCTTATTTCTCACGGCTTCTTCTCCTTTTTATAGACATTCCCGCTTTCGCGGGAATGACGGCTTGGAGCGCAAACACAACCTTTTTCAACAACCTGTTAGCTGGAAAAAAAACGGAGTTCTGCTTCCGTCAGCCCCAATTCATTCACCCCTTCGGAACGGAACGGGGTTGAAATTTTGACCTCACGGGGTTGGGGCTGATCTGTTTCTACCGGAGAAGGGGAAGGGCCAAAGATAGGATCGAGGATTAACCCCGGGGTCTCCTCACACGATACCGCGCTGTATTTGAATAAAGAAATATCCAGGGTCAGGAAAGAACAGAGGTTTGCCCATTGAGGGTAGTTGGGAACCAACCCGATGACAAAAGGAGAAAGAGAGGGATCAAACTCCTTTTTGTTAAGATGGGCAATGGCTAAGCTGTTGTTCGCAATCCAGGCCGCATGGGAAAGGATCTGCCCGGGGAATCCGGCGGAGGATTTCAAGATTTCTATCGTTCCAACCCTTTTTTCTTGACTATTTAAAACCAGCAAAAAAGGGCCGTCCTCCTGATCGAGCGTCATACGGTCAGCCAGAATCATCAGGCCGGGCCGGATGGCCGGCAAATAAACCGGGAGGAGTTTCACCAGCCATTCATAAGAAACTTCTTCTATCCGTTCGAATCTCAACAAGTGATTACCCCGCGTTAAAATTCCTTTATGTTGTTCGCCAGAGAAAAAAAACTGGCCGTCTGGACTTCACTTTCCATTAAAACCCTGGTCATCGTTCTCAGTTCCTTTGGAATTAAGAGATGGCCGGTTTTCATAATGGGGATTTGTTCGAAAATAGACTGTGAAATTGCAGGGTCTTTTAACAGATATCCGAGGCTGTTGACGGTTTTATTCAGGTAAAGGGCCGCCCCTTTCAACATCTTTTCAAAAGCCTCTTTGGCTTCGTCAACCGTTGAAATGTCGCAGATCCCAAGATAAATGGCAATGTCGGGTTTAAATGAAGAGAGGGTTTTTATAAAGGCATAGGTTTCGATTAAATTCTGCGCCTGCCCATCGGTAAATAAAATAATCTCCTTGACCCGGGTAACCCAATCGGTATTTTGTAAAACAATCCCTGATTTCGGAAGGTTAATAAACATCCATTCCGAAAGAGATTCTTCACGGCTTAATAATTCCAGGAGCTTCTTGTCTCTTTCTCTTTGAGAAGAGGGAAGGGAACTTAATTCCAGACGAAAATCGAGGACTCTCAGATTCCTATCCACATTTCTGAAAATTTTGCCTTCGGAGGGGTATAAAATATCCGTCAATCCGAGAGAAGCCGGTTTCAACCCGAAGGTCGATTCGACATTCGGCTGGCGTTTTTCGACATCAATAATAAAGACTTCTTTTCCCTGCTGGGCGAGATCAAGACCGATATTGCAGGTAAAAAAAGCAGTTGGAATATTTGAACAAAAACTGAGAAAAGGGAGGACCCTTTTTTTCTTTTTAGGACGGACGATTTCTTCAAAAGGATTAAAAGCCTCTTTTTTTTGAGGAGCGCGGGGAGCGGCGCCCGATAAAAAGAAGTGGGAGATCTCTTCTAACTCTTTATTGAGAACCTTTTCTTTTTGGCCCATCCTTTCAATCCCCCGATCCATGGTTATGATTGTTCCTGAGCGTTGGAGTCAAACTTTTTTTCTTCGGGAAGAGACTCCGTCTGACCGGCAGTTTCATTTTCTCCCTGGGAAGGCTGGACCACGACCATAATATTTTCGACCCGCCCCTCCTCGCCTTTTTCTTGCGCACTGGTTTCAACAAAAGAAGGTTCGTTGGCCTCTTCATTTACCTCTTCTTTTGATCCTTGATCAGACCAGATAAAGGCAGGCTCATCTTGCTGGATGACTTCCAGGGCAAGGTTTCGATAATCCTCGGCGCCAAAAGAATTCCGGTCATAGACAGAAATGGGCCAGCCCTTTTGAGCCGCTTCCTTTAGTTTCACATTTTGTCTGATAACGGTTTTTAAGGCCAGATCCTGGAATTTGTCAAAAATCTGCTTCAAAATATCCCTTGAGAAATGGCTATGGTGATTATAA
This sequence comes from Nitrospirota bacterium, assembly GCA_016201875.1. Lineage (GTDB taxonomy): Bacteria > Nitrospirota > Nitrospiria > JACQBW01 > JACQBW01 > JACQBY01. The sequence continues at coordinate 829 of JACQBY010000064.1, read as the reverse complement.
ACGGTCGGCAGAGCCATCACCTTCAGGAAGTGATGGGCGTTTTCTTTTAAGAGATCAATGGTTTCCAGGAGTTTGTCAATCCCCTGCATAGAAAAAGAGCTCGGTTCAATCGGAACAATGACCTCGGACGATGCCATCAGGGCATTAAAAACTAAAAGCCCCAGATGGGGCGGACAGTCAATGATAATAAAATCATACTCAAAAGGGGATTTTAAACGTTCGATGTGATAGCGGAGCTGCCGCTCCCGCTCAAAGGTGCCGGATAAATATTGCTCAACGGCGGATAATCTCACCGTCGTGGGGGCAACATCCAGTCCTTTGTATACCTGTAATTTAATGATATCTTCTAAACTGGCCTGTTTAGTAAAAACATCAAAAAGCCCCTGCTCGATCATCCCTTCTTTAATGTTAAAACCGGCAGTTGAATGGCCCTGAGGATCAAGGTCAATCAGAAGAATTTTTTTGCCAAACTCTGCGAGAAAGGCCGATAAATTAATTGCCGTGGTGGTTTTACCGCAACCCCCTTTTTGGTTCATAATCGATATAATTCGCATACACCCTCCTTTTATTTTTAAACGTTTAACTTAGAATTTTATAACTCTTTGAAATTAAGAGATAAAAAAATAAGCTTAAGACCAGCAGGAGAATGATTATGAATCAAGCGAACATGAAAATAAACCTGGGTAGAGTCGGCTTTTATCATATTCACGGCAAAAAATTACTACGGGTGGTAGGATTTGAATCATTTATACCATACAATGTATAGATGTCAACATAAAAATGTATTATTTTTATTTTTTTTGTTTTACCATAGGGTTCAACGCTTTAT
>JACQBY010000063.1 GCA_016201875.1 Nitrospirota bacterium | reverse complement strand
TGGCCCCCTTTTTAAGCCGGTCCCGCTCGTCCTGTGACGTCGATTGAGCGGCCAGCAAAACCTCGGCCTGACCGAGCATGAAATAGACATCGGGTGAATTCTGGTTGATTTGCGCCAGCAGGGAAAATTCCCGGGCGGCATCCCGGTACGCTTCCCTTTCATAGTAAGCCCAGGCGAGTTTCTCTCTGATTTTTGATTCATTGGGGTCCGCGTCGAGGAGGTATTTCCATTCCTTGATCGCCAGATCAATCGCCCCTTCTTTTTCATAAATCAGGCTCAGGTTATACCTTGCCTCTTCGGAAGAAGGGTCAATCTTAAGAGCCTCCGCATACGCCTTTTTGGCATGGGGAAAATCATTTTTTGCATAGTAGACGTTGCCGATTCCCGAGTGGACCACGGCCAGACGAGGGGTGATTTGATTGGCATCCTGATAGGCTTTTAACGCCTCGGAATATTTTTTCATCCGATAGTAGGTATGCCCCAGGGAAATAAAGGCATGGTCGTCCTTCGGAAGAAGGCGGGTCGATTCTTTAAATTCAGAGACTGCGTCGGGAAGCCGGCCGCTTTCGAGATAAAGCCTCCCGAACCAGTAGTGTACCGCCGGACTGTCCGGATGTTGTTTTTCAAGTTCTTTATAAACGCCTATCGCCTGTAGCCCCATTCGGGTCTGGGTATAGGTGAGGAAAAGCGCCTGATGATATTTATGGGATTCAAGGTTTAATTCAACGGCCCGGGTCAGCGCTTTGAGGGCTTCGGAAAACCGCCGCTCTTTGTTAAATTGCATCCCCTCTGTAAAATGGGCCTCTGCCTCTTCCTGGACAGGCGCGGCAAAAAGGACAACCGGATACAATAGAGAAAAAATCAGAAAAAAAAGAAACCCTTTAGTCCTGTTCGCCTTGCTATTGCTTACAGCGCAATTTCGATAGTCCCTCATCGAAAAATTCAAATTCGATCGGAAAATCAAGTCCGGCAATTCCCCCCCCTCCGGCTTATTTTTTTCCTAACACCGCGTCTTTACAGGCCTTGGCAACCCGGAATTTTAACACTCTTTTTGCCGGGATTTTAATCGCCTCCCCTGTCTGAGGGTTTCTTCCCATTCTGGCCTTACGATCAACAACCACTAATTTTCCGAGGCCGGGAAATGTAAAAGAATTTTTTGCCTCTTTATACGCGAGGCTGACAAGTTCGCTCAGAGCTTCGTTCATTTGTTTTTTGGATACTTCCAGTTTTTTGGACAGAGTATCGAGAATTTTTGATTTGGTCATTGCGGCCGCCACTTTATTGCCCTCCAGGTTAATCAATAAATTTCGTTCCCACCCTGTGAATTCCAGGGCTTAGATTAACGAAATTTATCTCATTTCAGCCTGAAAAAGGCAATACCTTTTATTTATTCATTTCACCCCTTGCGATTTCTTAAACCCTCATCAGCCAGAGGCCGCAAAAAAGAATGATGACGACGATCAGCAGGTTAATCCGCGCCAATAGATTTGCCCAATACCGCTCTCTGCCGTGAAGCCCGGCCGGGGCGTCTAACGTGCGCGATAAAACAAGATCATGCAGAAGCAAAAGAACCAGCATTACCGAAACAAGGACCAGCTTGAAAAATAAAACTTTTCCGAATGTTGAATGCCAGTCCACCCCCCGAATTCCGGCCAGAATCGGCCCGGTGGTTAATAAAACACCGACCGTCGCCCATCCCAAGATTCGATAACGAAACCCGATCGCTTTGATCATCGTTTTTCTCTGTTCGGAGTCCATAGAGGAATGCCGAAGGACCGGAATAACCACCAGAGCGAAAAAAATCATGCTTCCCACCCAGATCGAGGCGGCAAGAAGATGAATCATGAGGAGGATCACCATATCATCTAGTGCTTAGTTGCAAAAGTTAGCGCAAATAAATTGTCATACCCGCGAAAGCGGGTATCTAGCAAAATCAATGGATTCCCGATAAAGTCATTCGGGAATGACGTAACGTGTATTATGGCAATCAAGCACTAGACGGTCAGGATTACTTCCATTTGACAACGGGCGGCATTGACATCAACACCGCATTCGCGTTTGCGCCGGTTTTCAGGCCAAATTGGGTTCCCTGATCATAAAGGAGATTAAATTCGACATATCGACCCCGTTTATAAAGCTGAAAATCCCTCTGCTCTTCTGTAAAGGGCATATCTTTACGTTTCAAAATCACTTTGGGGCAGGCCTCTAAAAACGCCTCTCCAATATCCCTGACGAACTTAAAATCTTTTTCCGGATCTTGAACGATATGGTCAAAAAATATTCCTTCGCTTCCTCTTGGCTCTTTCCGGTGCTCCAGATAAAAATAATCATCACACCATTTTTTGAATCTTGAATAATAAATCGGATCATGTTGATCACAGGCGGTCTTTAAAGCGCGGTGATAGTCGGTAATATCTTCTTCAAAGGGGAAACTCGGAGTCATATCCGCGCCGCCTCCAAACCAGGAATGATCGGTTTCAATATACCGCAGGTTCAAATGAAATGCCGGAACCAAAGGATTGACCATGTGGGCCACCAGGGAAATCCCCGTCGCGAAAAAATAATTCCTGTAACCGGGAATTCCTTTTCCAAATTCCGGGTCCATTTCCCCAAAAACAGTTGAACAGTTGACTCCGACTTTTTCAAAAACCTTCCCTTTCATGGCCGACATCAGGCCCCCGCCCCCTCCCGGCCTTTCCCAGGAAGTCCGCTCAAAAGAGCCGCCATCCAACAACTCAAATGCCGCGCAAATCCGGTCTCTTAAATCCTGAAAATATTTTTCCGCTCTATCACGCATAAAAAGAAGAACTCTTTTTTATTCTTTCCAGGTCAGAATCACGCTGGAAATCATTATAAAAAAAATCGGGGAATCCAGCATGGCTCCAAGGAATTTAACCCTTGATCCTGCACATCAAGGGGGGAGGATTCCTCACAACCACCTCTGAATTCCCCGATAAATTCTTTAAAATCGACCCTCCATGAGGATGCTTTTTTAAAGACAGTTTAATGTTTTCTATTTAAGACCCGTATGCTGATGAGCCTCCGGACCCACCCGGAATTTCTCCTGAATCTCGTAATTAGGATGTCTGATTTCAGATGAGTCAAATTCAAAATCGACCGCAACATTCCCGCCGGGAGGAATCGTAATCTCTTTTTCTACCGGTTTAAAGTGAGGATGCCATGCGGTGACCTTATAAGTCCCCGGCGGCAACCGGTCTATTGAAAAGAGTCCGTCTCTTTTGGTCCTCGCAAAATAGGGGTTATCGACAAGGTATGCCCATGTCTGCATAAATTCATGCATCCCGCAGATCATCTGGGCAATTTTTTTCCCCGGGTCCAGATGGATCACCCCTCCATTGGGCTGATTCGAAATCGGAAGGGGAAAATTCAAAACAATGTCCCCCCGTTCACTTTGAAAAACCTGGCCGTTATGAATGATCGGATCCTTATTAAGTACAGAGGTCTTCTGGTCATTCCGGATCACTCCAACCGAAGGATGGATATGCTTGAGGTTTCCTTCACTCACCTCAAACTGTTCGCTGTCCGGCACATCTGCCGGATGGAACATGCAATCGACCGAAATGAACTCCGCCTTCATTTCAGGAAAAGGTTTCCCTTCCCTGACATTTTGAACCGAAACGATCGTATCCTGGAGTCCCTGCTGAGAACCGACGATATATTCTTTAATGACCACATTTCCATTTCCGTCGGATATTTTCTTACAAAAGTAACCAAACGGGTATAGAATCAAAGGAAAAGCCCGTGAATCGGGGACCGGTCCTTTTAAGACCACCTTTCCGCCAAGAGCCCCTCCATTGGAAACCTCAGAGACTTTATACTCAGGAAAGGCTGAGGTCCCCATTTCGTGATACCCCCCGGCAACGGATTGACCAGGAGAAAGAGTTCCCGATAAAATAAACAGACCTGCCATCAAAACAATGAAACGAAACATCCGTTATTCTACCTCCAAAATTTAAAAAGGGAGCAGGAGAATTTTCTTCTACCCGCTCCCTTTTTCATTCCTTCGATATTGCTCTATTGCTGCCTTATCTGGTTTTCTCCAGCATGGAAACCGGAACCGATTTGCTTTCCGGGGCCGGAGAATCCTCTGCGGTTTTGGTGCTCATCGCACCGGTTCCTGAGTTGATCGGGAGGAGGCTCTTATCCCCGACCGGCAATACTCTCAGGTATCCCCACTGTCCGGCTTCCGCATAAGGCATACGGTGGTTCTGCCAGACATAGGTTCCGGGGAGATGGAACGGCCCGCCGGCGCCCTGTTTAATATACACATCCAGGTTTTCCGATCCGCCGAATTCTTCCGTACTCTGCATATCCGCGCCCGCCATATTCGGCTTGAGCGGAAATTCATGGCCTTCAAGACTGAAAACCTGATTCTGCTCGTCAAACGCTCCGAAGACATGGATTCGAACCGGATCTCCCGCATGGGCGGTAATCGTCGGCGTCGCCGGATCTTTTTCATCCGTCACGCAGGCGGTATAAAGATTCCCAGGTTCGCATCCTTTATCCTGTCTCCAGCTCCAGGGTTCAAGCCGGTAGTTGACGCCGGTTAAACCCGCGATATGCTGAAGGTAAGGCATAAAAGCTGTTCCAATGATATTGTCTTCTTCCTGGAAGAAGAGCGACGCGTCACGGTAATCAGCCCGGTTCGCGTTTGCCGGGATTGACCGATCGACAATCACATCGACATTCCAGGCATTCTTATTTGTGACATCTTCACCGGTTTTCGGATCGCGATAGGTGGAACCTTGCGGTCCGACGATAATCCCGCCGAAGAGTCCATCCCTCACATTGTTCAGGATGTTCCCCCAGTCATACACCAGCGCCGCCGTTTCACCATATTCGACCGGCGCGAAGAAGGTGTAGGTTTTATGCTCTCCGGGTCCGATGGTCTGGTCACCGGGATTCATCCCGACGTTGACCCCCTGAGAGTCTTTCGGGTCGAACGCCAGCATGTCGGCGTTGAACGACGCGCGTCCAGCCTTCATTTCGTTTTTCAGGTTGATCTTAATACAGTCTCCGACATTGACATGGAGCGTCAACGGCATCGGCTGATAGTCGGTAGAAACCTTGCTCTTGTCCCCCTCGAGCATGTAGATCTTCCCTTTGGGGTTGGAGACCAACAGTTTCCGGTCGAAATCGACTTCAATCACATCCGGCGACATATTGTTGAACTTTAACGCGCGGTCCACCGCAATAACGTTAAAGGTCTTGACCGGCGCGTCTGAAGGACAGACCGCTTTGGCCGACTGCGGAACCTCTTCATGTCCCGGAAGCGGTTTCAGGTCCGCGACCGGTTTATCGAGAACACGGAAGATCCCCCAGCTCCCTTCGGAAAGGTGAGAAGCACGGCCGTCGTAATGGAGATAATCTCCGGCCATCTGCTGTGCCCCTCCGGCGGTCGTCACCAGGTCATACCGCTCTGCAATCCCGACATGGTAGGCATTCCGGAGGTCGGAGAATTGCGCATAACGCTCCGTCCGGAAGGCATGCCCCGCGATATGCCAGACATGCGATTCGTTCATCATCACATTCATGACACGGAAGACCACCGTATCGCCAAGATAGGCTCTCAGCATCGGAGTATCCGGGTCCTGGTTGTGATGCGCCAGGCTGGAGAAGACCAATTCCGGTTTCGGATTATCCACCAGTCTCCGGGCCAGAGATTCGGCGCGGAAGAAGAATCCGCCGCCTGTGGTATGGGTTCCCCCGTTGATTGAGGTATTGACGACTTTCATAATATCTTCCGGCATGACAAACGAGATCGTCTGTCCGGAATCGATCGACGCTTTGATCGACTGTCCGGGAGGATTCCCCTCCGTCACCACCTGGGCAGTGAAAGGAACGGTGTCATGAAGATAGACCACCATCTCTCTGAAACTCCCGCTCCGGTTGTACCCAATCGGTTCAGTGCCATGGATATCGGCAATGGGACCGCTCCGGATCTCCTTGCCGGTTTTCGGATCATGATAGGTCGAACCGATCGGCTCAACCATCATTCCACCCACGCCGCCATGAGGCCAGGTGGTCGCGCCAAGCGCATGGTCATGCCAGAAGACCGTTCCGAGGTCGGCGTCAGTCCAGTAGCGGTACCGGATAAATTCGGTCGAGACGATTTCACCCTTTTTATGAGCATGTTTTAACGGCTCGGTAAAGGTGATCGTATCGCCATTGATCGATTTGATCCAACGGACTTCGGAGGTCTTCACTTCATGCATACCAATCATGATATCGGTCCCGACATGGAACGCGGTGGCCCCCTCTCCCATCTTGATTTTAATCGAATTGGACTTTGTCGCGGCATCATCCGTGATCAGGCCGTTCATCGGCGCCGGCAGACCTTTATGTTCTTTTTTGCCGATCATCGTAAATGGACGGACCGATTGCTCAAAGGAAAATCCGCTCATCACTCCGTCTGACGCCTGGTTGTCAAACTGAATGAAGTGAGGGTGAATATTGATTTTAGACATCTGGAAATTCGTGGTGTCGTTGTCATTCCATTCATTCTTGAGGATCACATCAACGCAATCGTAGACATTGGAACGATAGATCAGAGGACGCGCCAGGTCTGAATTGGCTCTGACCGCCGCCTCTTCTTCCTGGAGGACATAGATCGTCCCTTTAGGATCGATAATCGGTTTTTGACTTCCGATTGCCGTCTCCATCGTGATCGGCGTCTCTATGAAATGAATCGTGTATTGCTTCCGTCCGGCGCCTTCAGGGCAAAGACTCCATTTTCCCTGCTCACCCGGTTTGGCCGGGCTGGAGGATTCCATTCCAGGGAGACCTTCGCCCCCTGGTTCGGTTGAAGGGGAGCCGTTGTTCTTGGCGACATGGATCGGTTCCAGCCAGGGAGCCGGACCATGATGACGGGCGAACGGAATCCGCTTTCCAAAGTGCGGCTTTAAGAGAGGCCAGGAGATTTTTCCCGTTTTCTCCTCAAAGAGGATTGGGGGCCGTTTTCCGGGCATGGGGGATTTGTATTTAGGAAAGGCGAACTTGTCGGTCATTTCCGGTTCACCCAACGCTTTATTCCCCTCCCAGCTCCAATCCCAAACCGATGCGTCATAGGCCATGATCTGACTTTTTTCGTCAGATGTATGACCTGGCTGACCCATAGGAGGAACCATCATCTTTACCCATTCCTTGATAGAAATATCGGGAATGATTTTGTTCCAGTCGGTTTTGTCGGCTGTAATATGCCATTTTTTGTCAAACCAGTCGACGGTCTTGTCGACCAGCTTGTCTGACGTGACCGGCGCTTTCATCCTCCCTTTCCGATCCGGGAGTTCCTGAAGGGCAGGCATGATGTCGGTGCTTCCAAACGGGTAATTTCCACTCTGGATGGTATTATAAACACGCCAGTAGGACCACATCCCGGCAACATAATGATGCGCCACATGGCAATGCATCAGGAAGTCTCCGGCTAACTGCTGGCAGAGCCCTGATCCGCATTCGGTATTCAGATCAAGCGCTTCGGTCGGAGCGATGACTTCAACGTCGACTCTGTCGGTGGTGGTGCGGATGACCGGATATTTGACCGGGCCATCCCATGCCGCGGTTAACAGTTCACTCTCCTTAGGATCGGCTTTCGGCTGACGAAGCCAGCGGATCGATCCTCCATGAGGATGATGGGAATGGAAGACCTCCCCTCCGCCATGAATCAGGCGATATTTGTTCGGGTCTCCCATATAGGAACGGG
>JACQBY010000066.1 GCA_016201875.1 Nitrospirota bacterium | reverse complement strand
GTTAGAAACCACTTCGCCGGCGATGAGATGTTTTTCGATAATTCTCCTGACCGCCGATTTATCGACGTTGCAATACCAGGTCCCCTCGGGATAGATCACCAGATTAATCCCATATTGACATTGGTCAAAACAGCCCGATTTGTTTAATTTTACCTCGGTGTTAAAAATTTTCCGCTCCATCAACTGGGTTCTAAATTCATCTCTGATTTCTTCCGACCCCTTTTGAAGGCAATCATTCCCCTGGCAGATAAAAATATGTTTAGAGTAAGGCTTCATGAGGGAATTATACCTGACGCCATACGGCATTTCAATCCTGATCCTGACCGGGGGCTTGTTTATTATTCGATTTTAAAATAAAATGGCAACCATTAATCATTGAGAACGCAGTGGTCTATGCCCAACCGGATTCTCAAACGCCAGTCTATTTCTACGACCATTGCGATCATTACCTTTTTGGGCGGAACCCTTTTTGCTTTTATCATCGCCGGAACCGCCTATAAAATCAACCGCCTTGGAGACATTGCGGTAGAATCGAAAACGCTCTTTTGGTCTTACCTGGAACTCAGCCTGATTCTAACCGCCTTTGCCATGGCGATCCTTTATTGGATTCTCCGCAAAGTGGTCACCCGTCCCCTCCGCCAATTGATTCAAGCCTCCGAGCGGTTAGGAGGCGGAGAGCTCGGTTTCCAGGTCCCTGAAACGTCATCGTATGAAATCGGCAGACTGACCGGAGCCTTCAATCAGATGTCTGTCTCTCTGGCCTCACAGCAGAGCGCTTTAAAAACCTCTGAAGAAAGATATTTACAGATTTTTCATTTTTTCCCCCTTCCCCTTATCTTGATGGACAACAGGGGGCAGATGATTAATGTCAATTCGGTCTATTTTTCGCAGGCTAAAAAGAACCCTTATTACTTGAAAGAGTGGGAGGGGAAATCTGTTCTCGATCTTCCTCTCATTCAAAAAGGAAAGATTCAGCCTGAGATTCATCAGTTGCTGGAACAAGGCGGCTCTTTTAAATTGTCTAAAATCTCTATTGCTCTGAACGAAACGCTCTCTCCCGGGATATTTAATATCAGCGGGATACCCCTTTTTGACACCCCCGCCAGGTTAAACGCCGCCATACTGGCGATAGAAGATATTACGCTTCAGCAAAACCTTGAAAACCAGATCATCCAATCTCAGAAAATGGAGAGTCTCGAGATCCTGTCGGGGGGGATCGCCCATGATTTTAATAATATCCTGACCGGCATCCTCGGGTATTCCCAATTACTAAGAGAACAGCTCCCTCCGGATGATTTTAATCAAAAAGCATTAAAAGCCATTGAAAAATCATCCCTCCGGGCAAGGGACCTCATCCAGCAAATGATCGGTTTTGCCCGATGGCACCCTCTGGCCAAATCAAGGGTAGAAGTCAACTCCCTTGTGGCCGGAATTGCTGCCCTGGTGCAGAAAACGCTTGACCGGGAGATCCAGATTCAGGCGGTCCTTGTAAAGGAACCCTGTTTTATCCTTGTCGATGCCGACCAGCTTCATCAGGCCCTGTTGAACCTCTGTATTAATGCCCGCGACGCGATTCAAACGGGGGCAGGAAAGATTCTGTTAAAAACCGGGAGGAAAACCATCGAAGAGGGCCTCTCCGGAGAATCAGAAGAAAAGGAGTTTGTCGATATTATTGTTCAGGATAATGGCATTGGAATGGAACCTGATGTTCTTGCCCATATTTTTGAACCCTTTTATACGACCAAAGAGGTTGGAAAAGGGTCGGGGCTCGGTTTATCGGTCACCTACGGGATTGTCAAAGCAAACGGCGGTGAAATCACCGTCCTTTCCGAACCGGGAAAAGAAACAACCTTTACGCTCCGCTTCCCTCTCATCGACCAGGCCGGAACCCCTTCCGTTTAAAAATAGTTGAATTTATTGAATTTTTTCCTGCTTTAAGATATACTTCTTCTTTCAATTTAGATAAGAGGACATACCATGATTACAAGACCCACTATCGCCAGAACCGTCACCAGGGCTCCCGCAAAGGAACTCCTTGCATTCTGTAAAAAATGCAAGGTCCCCCGGAGCCATTTGATCGTCACGCTCAAAAGTGAAAAAAGCTCCAGGGTTCAGTGTAAGATTTGCGGAGGGGAGCACCGGTTCGTTTCGCCCGATTTCCCTAAAGGTCCTGCACGTCCAAAACAGAAGAAAGAAGCCTTCTGGGAAGAGTTGTTGAAACCTCTGACCGCTAAAATAAAAATCCCCTATACCCTTTCAGGCAGGTACAGGGGGAATGATGTGATTGAACATCCGACTTTTGGGGTGGGAATCGTCACTCAGGTTCTCTCCAGAGAAAAAGTCCTGGTGGTTTTCAAAGAAGGAGAAAAACTCCTCGCTTCGGGAAGACCCACCCTCTAAATTTTTATTTTGGAAATTCAACCGGCGCTTTTATCGTCTGCCACCCTTCTCCGCTGATCGTTTTCAAGAATGCGACCACATCCCCAGCCCACATCCGAAGCGTTGTTTTCAAGTTTTTTTTAAGTTATACTCATCCCTGTAAACATCAGTCATGACCTCTGTCCGGCAATATTTATCCATATTTAAAAAGGGAGAAATCCGATGTCCACCGTTGATATTGAGTCGGTCTTAAAAGAAAAAAGGGTCTTTAAACCCTCGCTCGAATTTTCTAAATCGGCCCGCATTAAAAGCATGAAAGAGTACAAAACCCTTTATCAGCAGGCGGCCAAAAATCCCGAAAAATTCTGGGGGGGGCTGGCAAAAGAACTCGACTGGTTTACGCCATGGAAAAAAGTTTTGCAATGGAAAGAGCCCTTTGCCAAATGGTTTGTCGGCGGAAAAATCAACGCCTCCTATAACTGTTTGGACCGGCATCTCAACACCTGGAGAAAAAACAAAGCGGCCATTATTTGGGAAGGGGAGCCCGGCGATTCCAGGACGCTGACCTATCAGGACCTCCATCGCGAAGTCTGCAAATTTTCCAATGTCCTGAAGAGTCTCGGCATTAAAAAAGGGGACCGGGTGGCCATTTATATGCCGATGATTCCGGAGCTCGCCATCGCTATGCTGGGATGCGCCCGGATCGGGGCGACCCACTCGATTATTTTCGGGGGATTTTCTTCCGAAGCTTTAAAAGACCGGATTCTGGATGCGGAGGCAAAGCTGGTGGTGACTGCCGACGGAGGGTTCCGGAAGGGGGCGATTGTCCCTTTGAAAGAAAATGTCGATCAGGCCCTGAAATCAACCCCCTGCGTCGAAAAAGTCATCGTCTGCCAAAGGACCAAAAGTCCCGTTCAGATGGTTGCGGGAAGGGATCTTCACTGGACAGAACTCATGGCAAAGGCTTCGGATGTCTGCCCTGCCGAAAAGCTCGATTCCGAACATCCTCTTTTTATCCTCTATACCAGCGGAACAACCGGAAAACCGAAAGGGGTAGTCCATTCCACCGGAGGCTATCTCCTCGGAGCCTATATCACCAGCAAATGGGTGTTCGACCTGAAGGATGAAGACACTTACTGGTGCACCGCCGATATCGGCTGGGTTACCGGACATAGTTACATTGTTTACGGCCCCCTGGCAAACGGGGCCACAAGCGTCATGTTCGAAGGGGCGCCCACCTATCCCCAACCCGACCGGCTATGGGAAATTATCGACAAATACAAAGTCAACATTTTCTATACCGCGCCGACGGCGATCCGCTCCCTGATTAAAAGCGGAGATGAATGGCCTCTCAAGCACGATTTAAGCAGTCTCCGCCTCCTCGGAACCGTCGGAGAACCGATTAACCCCGAAGCCTGGATCTGGTATCACACGGTCATCGGAAAAAAGCGGTGCCCGATCGTCGACACCTGGTGGCAGACTGAAACGGGGGCGATTCTGATCACTCCCCTTCCGGGAGCCATACCGGCCAAGCCGGGCTCTGCCACCCTCCCGTTTCCCGGGATTATCGCCGATGTGGTTGATAAAGAGGGAAAACCGGTTAAACCGGATCAGGGGGGGTATCTCGTCATTAAAAAACCATGGCCCAGCATGATGAGAACGATTTACAAAGACCCTGAAAGATTTAAAAAACAGTACTGGACGCAGTATCAAGGGATGTATTTTACCGGAGACGGCGCGCGGAAAGACAAAGACGGTTATTTCTGGGTCATGGGACGGGTCGACGATGTGATTAACGTCGCGGGCCACCGCCTCGGCACGATGGAAATCGAGAGCGCCCTGGTCAGCCATCCCGGAGTTGCCGAGGCCTCTGTCGTCGGACGGCCGGATGATTTGAAAGGGACGGCGATTGTCGCCTTTGTCACTTTAAAGACCAAAACAAGCCGCTCCGACGAACTTAAAAATGAATTGCGACAGCATGTCGTCAAAGAAATCGGGGCGCTGGCAAGACCCGATGAAATCCGCTTTACGGAAAACCTCCCCAAAACACGGAGCGGTAAAATCATGCGGAGGCTCCTGAGAGATATCGCCGCCCATCACCAGACCATTGGAGACACTTCGACGCTCGAAGATATTTCGATTCTTGCCAAACTGAGAGAAGATGAAGAGTAAAGAAACAGAAATTTCAAAAATAGAAAGAACGCATATCAGGGTTGCCGGGCTGGTTCAGGGGGTGGGATACCGGAAGTTTGTCGTATTCCACGCCCTCCGGCTCGACCTGGCAGGCTTCTGTAAAAATCTCCCCTCCGGAGAAGTCGAAATAGAAGCCGAGGGACCTCCCGAAAATATCAAAGAGCTCATCAAACACCTTCACGCCGGCCCTGTGAGAGGCAAGGTGGAGAAAGTGACCGCCTCCTCCTCTCTCCAGCCGCTATTCGAACAGGGCTTTACCATCCGTTTTTAAGTAAAACGCCCGTTTTTACCTTGCTAAGCCCCCCTTTAAATATTATAATTTTAAATTATCTTTTCATATCATGACTTTATCATGACCTTAAAAAAGGAATTCTTTAAATGAAATTGCAGGGGAAAATCGCTCTCGTCACCGGGGGAGGAAGAGGGATCGGAAAAGCGATTGCTAAATGTTTTGCCCGCGAAGGGGCAAAAGTCGTGATCTGCTCCAGGTCCGGACTGGAATTAAAAGAAGTCGAAAAAGAGATTAAAAACGAAGGGAAAGATGTCCTGATCCATGTCGCCGACATCACCTCCATCCGCGAAGTCCAGCGCCTCTTTAAAACGATCAAATCGTATTATGGCCCGATCGATATCCTGGTCAACAACGCCTCTATCCTGGGGCCCAAAACTGAAATCATTTCATATCCCTATCAGGAATGGATCAAAGTCATCGACGTCAATATCACCGGCATGTTCAACGTCACCCAGTCTGCCTTAAAACAGATGTCTCCGAAAAATTCCGGCTGTATCATCAACATTTCTTCGGGCGTCGGAAAAAGCGGGAAACCCCAATGGGGCGCTTATGCGGTCTCAAAATTTGGGGTCGAAGGATTAACCCAGGTCCTCGCCCCTGAAGTGGCGCATCATAATATTCGGGTGATGGCTCTGAACCCGGGGCCGACCCGCACAATGATGAGGGCTGAGGCCTGCCCGGATGAAGACCCTCAAACGGTTCCCCCGCCGGAAAAATTAGCGGAAACAGCCCTTTATCTGGCCGTCTCCACCACGATGAAGGATTCCGGAAAATCGTACGACGCAAGAGATCTCTTCGACAAAACCTCTCCCTAGCCATGAAAGCCGTTATTCTTTCAAAGCCCGGGGGGCCTGAAAACCTCGTCTACGCTGACACGGCCGTTCCGGCGCTCTCCTCGCAGGATGTTCTGGTCAGAGTGAAAGCCTGCGCCATCAACCATCTCGACATCTGGATTCGAAATGGCCTTCCGGCCTATAAAACCGTCTTCCCGCATATTCTCGGGTCGGATATTGCCGGAGTGGTCGAATCGTCGGGACAGGATGTCCAGGGATTCCCTCCCGGAACAGCGGTGATCGTTTCCCCCTCGTGGGGTTGTTTTAAATGCTCCTTTTGCCTCTCAGGGAAAGATAATCAATGCGCTGATTTCAGGATCGTCGGCGCCAGCCTGAATCTTGACGGAGGTTATGCGGAATATGTCCGGGTCCCCATTCAACACCTTTTAAAAGCTCCTCGAAATCTCTCTTTCGAGGAGTCGGCTTCTTTCCCTTTAACTTTTTTAACCGCATGGCACATGGTAATCTCGCGAGGGAAATTACAACCGGGTCAGACGATTCTTGTGATCGGAGGAAGCAGCGGTATCGGCTCCGCGGCGATTCAGATCTCCCGCCTGGCGGGAGCCAGAGTCATCGCCACGGTTGGAAGTCCCGAAAAATTCGAGAAAGCAAAAAAAATGGGAGCCGATTTTGTTTTAAACCATGAAACAGAGCCGGTTCATGCAAAAGTGAAAGAACTGACCCATGGAGAAGGGGTTGACCTGGTATTTGAACATATCGGTCCTAAAACCTGGAAAGAAAGCATCGCCTCGTTGAAAAAAGGTGGAAAACTGGTCATCTGCGGATCGACCACCGGCCCGGCCACTGAACTCGACCTCCGGTTTGTCTTTTCCCGCCATCTCTCTATTTTAGGATCCTCTCTTGGCACCAGAGCGGAATTGATGACCCTGATCAGCCTGATGGAAGAGAAGAAACTCCGCCCTGTCGTTGACCGGACTTTTCCGTTAAAAGAGGCGGGGAAGGCCCATGAACTCCTCGAATCAAGAAAGCTTTTTGGCAAACTGGTCCTGATCCCTTGAGGGATTGACCCCCGGCAGGGTTTGAAAAACCACTCCTGTGTCATTCTGAGGCGAAGCCGAAGAATCTCAGGCGAAGGGTTCAGGGTGACAACCGGGGAAGCTCTTTTCTCCAGTAATTCAGAATATCTTCGAGCGTCTGCTTGAGAGGAATCTCGGGAGCCCATCCCGTTTCCCCCTTTAATTTTGAACAATCCCCTATTTGAAGAGGAGTGTCGGACCTTCTTAACTTGGTCGGATTGGTTCTGACTTCTATCGGTACCGACGACATCCCGATCAATGTTTTTAAAATCTCTTCAATGGAGACGGCCTTCTCCGAGGCAACATGGTAGACCTCCCCCGCCTTCCCTTTTTCAATAAGCATTCCGTAAGCGCGTACCATGTCACGGACATCGGTAAAATCCCTTTTAGAGTTGAGGTTTCCGACTTCGATGAAGGGCTCCTGAATTCCCTGTTCAATCCGGGCGATCTGCCAGGCAAAATCAGAACAGACAAATTTAGAGCTCTGCCGGGGGCCAATATGGTTAAAGGGACGGACCCTGATGATCGGAAGGTTATAGGCATAAAAATAGTGGTAGCCGATTAAATCGGCAGTGGCCTTGCTCAACCCGTAAGGATGGATCGGGCGGAGCGGACGATCTTCTTTTATAGGCATCTCCTCTTCTTTGACCGTGCCGTAGACATCGGCCGAAAGGACAGCCAGAATCCAGGGATTGGTTCGGCTCTTGATGACCGCCTCATAAAGGTTCATCGTGCCAAGGGAATTGACTTCAAACGCCTCTTTCGGGTTTTGCCAGGCGTCCATCACAAAAGCCATTCCGGCCAGATGGTAGATTTCATCCGGCTGAACGGATTGAATGGTACGCAACAGCTCTTCTTCATGCTGAATCAGAGAAGGATAAAGGGCAACCTTGTTCCGGATGGAGGCAAGGTGGGTTAAAGGGTCTCCCTCGATATGGGTGCCATGAACCTCCCGTCCGGTTGAAAGGAGATATTCGGCAAGGTGGCTGCCGACGAAACCGCTGATTCCTGTAATGAGCGCTTTTTTCATATTTTTCATCTAAGATTAAACCCGTTTAGTGAGCGCTTATTCCTTCCGGCTTTTAATACTTTCCCTGGCCAAATACTTTTGGGGAAACCTGAAATTTTTTAATTAAACGGATCATCTCTTTCGATGAAATTTTCTTTCTTTTCATCAGGGCGGAACGCGCTCTGAGCATCTCAGGGAAGCCCGTAACCATGGCCCGCCACGATTTGAATAAAAGGAGGATGCCGGAGAAAAACGCGTGTTGGGCCAAATATTGCCGGGCCATCCCCTCCCCTTTAAAAAGTCCGTAAACCTGCCAGAAAAACCGGATGACAGTATACCATGGGTTCAAAAGCAAATAGAATAGAGGGAGATTCTTAATCGCCACCCATCCCCGGTTCCGTTCAACATAAAAGGCTTTAATCCGGGAGCCCCCGGAGCTCGATCCGGAAAATGCATGATAAACAACCGCGCCGGGAGAATAAACGCATTTCCACCCGAGCCATCTCCCCCTTAAACCAAGGTCGGTATCTTCGCAATAAGTAAAAAACCGCTCATCAAAGAGGCCTGTTTCATCGAGCATCTCTTTTTTATAAAGGGCGGCGCATCCGCTCGGGAGGAGAATCTCTTCTTCGGTTTCATATTGTCCGGCGTCTCTTTCCATCCGGCCCCGCCCCCAGCTCAAACCATCGGGATAAATGAGATGTCCGGTGTTATCCAGAAGAGAATCCTCTCTGGCTAAAAGAATTTTCGAGGCGCACATCCCGTTCCGGCGATCCTTTTGGGCCGTTTTGACGAGAGAGCCGACCCAATCAGGGGCAGCCCAGGCATCATTATTCAGCAGGGCAATATAATCACCCTTTGAAACCTCGATCCCCCTGTTATTCCCCTTTGCAAACCCCTCGTTTTGATCATTGGCAATCAGCCTGACCCTCTCCTGATAAAGAGACAGTATCCTTTCTCTGGAACCGTCGGTTGAACCGTTGTCGACCAGAATCACCTCGATCGCCGGATAAGATTGCCCTAAAAGAGAATCGAGACATTTCTGAATGGTTTTCAGGCCGTTCCAGTTGACCACAATAATGGAAACTAAAGGGCGATCTGTCATGTCATCAATATATTTAAAACCCACGGGGCTTGCAACCGGTAAAAAAAATGCCATGAAAATAAATTTCCATGGCATCGGTTATCAAGAACAAATGATCTTTGATTTATGATTAAAATTATGATTGGGGCTTGAAGCTCTGAGCCGCCAATTCGATCGATTCGTTTATTAAACGTTGATGATCGGCGCCGGTCAGCGTTTTTTGAAGGATTCTCTCGGTGGCCAGAATCACAATGTCGGCGGTCTCCTGACGGACCTCTTTCATCAGTTTTATCTTCTCCCGTTCCATCTCCTGGCGGGTCGAGGCGAGCATCCTTTCAGATTCCTGGCGTGTCCGTTTCTCGGTTTCTTCGACAATCTGCTGGCTCCGGACTCTTGCTTTTTCAAGAATCGCCTCGGCTTCCTGCTTGGAGTTTCTTATCCGGTTCTCATAGTCGCTCATCATGGCTTTAGCGTCATTCTGGAGCCGTTCCGCGGTTTCCAGGCTCTCTTTAATCTTTTTCTCTCTGACGTCCAGAATTTCGATGATCGGAGGAAATGCATATTTATAGAGGACCACCAGCAGAACGCCGAACGAAACAATCGACCAGAAAAGGAGCGGTGTTAAAAATCGAGGATCAAATTGGGGCATACGCTTTCCCTTCTATTTATATTCAGGGGCCTTCGCAACAGCAAAAAGATTTTTAAAAACGAATCTTATGTTCGCTGTGAAAACGCTTCCAAAGCTAGCTCTGAGGCCCCCGAACCCCGCGCTACGCACCGGCTAAGCCGGTTGCTCCGCTTTTCTAATTCCTACTTTCTTAAGCCCATGATAATAAAGGCAATCACGAGGCCGTAGAGCGCGATGGCCTCAACCAGAGCAAAACCGATCCACATATATTTTCCGATTTTGGCTTCGGCCTGGGGCTGTCTTGCGACCGACTCGATCATTTTTCCGAAAATGTACCCGATACCGATGCCGGAACCGGCAAACCCGGCCGCCGCGATACCCATACCGATTAAAGCTGCTGATGCTGAATCCATATTATTTTCTCCTTATATTTGTAAGATTTAAAACAATACCCCAGAAAACCACTCAAATAAAACCGATCAAAAAGGTTCACCTGCAAGGCCGCAGTTCCGAAGACGACGGAGGCGTATGAAGCCGATACGTCGAGGAGTCTGAGGGACGAGAACGCCGCAAATGACCTTTTTCATCGGTTTTAATGATGCATTTTAATAGCGTCACCTAAATAGACCGTGGTCAAAATGGTGAAAATATAGGCCTGAATAAAGGCAATACCGACCTCCAACCCGTTGATCATAATTGAAAAGGTAAACGGAAGCCATCCAATCAAAAATCCAAGCGAAATCGCCATCCCGAGGAGAACCCCGAGCACCGTATGCCCTGCGGTCATATTGGCAAATAAACGGACGGCCAGAGAGACAGGACGGGCCAGCTGGCTCACAATCTCAATGGGAACCATCAGCGGCAAAAGCCATCCGGGAGTCCCCGCGGGGACTAAAATCTTTAAAAAACCGAAACCATGATAAATAAAACCGACAATCAGGCTCATCAGGTAGACAATCACGGCAAACGCGGCAGTCACGATCAACTGGCTGGTCACCGTATAAAATCCGGGAATCAAACCGAGAAGATTTGAAAAAAGTATAAAAAAGAAAAGGGTGGCGACAAAGGGGATAAACTTTCTCCCCTCTTCTCCCATATTCTCAACGACCATGTTCTTAAGAAAACCGAGAGAGATTTCAGCCAGGCTTTGCAGTTTGGAGGGGACGAGCCTCACCCTGTTTCCGGCGGAGAGAAACAGGACGATGACCGTGACACAGACCAGCCACATCATCAAGACCGCTTTATTAATTGAAACATCGAACCCGAAAAGATGGAGGTCAAAAATTTTATAAAGCTGAAAATGTTCCAGGGGATTATGTTCCATCACTCAATCTTTATGATTATTCTGATCGGCCTGCCCCGATTGGACAAACCTGAATACATTTAAAAACCCGGCGGCAGACCCGAGCAAAACGCCGATAATCATGAGCCAGGGAGAGGACTTAAAATACCGGTCTCCAAAATAGCCGAGCCCGGCGCCGATGACGGTTGCCGCCACGAGTTCAATGCCGATCCGCGCAGCATAAGAAAGACCTTTATAGAAGGCGTCATCGCCTCCGTTTTTGTCTTCATCACTCATTGCCGCGCCTTTCGGCTATCGAAATAGCCCGTTGAAAATCAGGTAAGTTAACCAAAAAGAGGGGTCAAAGTCAAGAAAAATGGATGGAAAAATGAGGACTCATTTCAATCTTCTTTGTCGAATCGAACGCCAAACCAACGGTAAAAAGAGACCACCAGAGGAGCGCAAAGGTTAAAACCCGCCGGGAGCCCCACCGGTCTCCAAGCCAGCCGCCGGGAACCTGAAAGAGGGCATAGCCTAAAACAAAGGCCGAAAAAACCGTCCCCATCCCGACCGAAGACAAACCGAGCGCCGGCATCATCTCTTTTCCGGCGACAGAGATATTGACCCGGTCGATGTAGGTCACCACGCTGATCAGAAAGAGGAGCCCGAGAATCCGCCAGCGGACGCCGCTTCTTTTATTTTTTACCATGCGATATCTCTTTTAATAGGCTAAACCGAATCGTCACAGTTATCAGACAAACGGAATGATAAAGCAAGGGGATTAGTTTAAAAATAAATGACAATTTTTGTCACACTCATGACAAAAATTGACAATTGACACCGCACAATAACTTCGTTAGTATTCCAAAATTCCTGCGCTATATAAACCTCTAAATCTCAGAGATCTGGTTTCTAACTCATGTTTCATAAACTCTTTCTTTTAATCCCTCTGACCTTATTCTTATTGGCCGGCTGCGGTAAAAATAGCAGCAGCAACGCGCCCGATCTTGCTGTTCAAATAGAGGGGCATGCGATTGACTCCCTCGTTCAGGGAGGGACTGTTACCGCTTATGATTTTAATAACGGTCAAAAAGGAGCGGTCCTTGGATCAGCTCAAACCGACATGCAAGGGTTATATTCCTTGACGGTTAAAAGCTATTCTGGCCTTGTTTATCTTGAGTTACGGGGAGGAACTTATGTCGACGAAGCGACAGGAACAGTCACCTCTTTAAAACCGGATCAATTTCTTTCGACCCTTAAATATGTTGAAGGCGGAAAAGATATCGGCTCTTTAATGATTACCCCCTTAACGACAATCGCCGCAAGTCTGGCCCAGGCAAGAATCAGTTCAGGAAAATCTATTTTTACCGCGATTGATGAAGCCAACAACGATATCACCCATCTCTTTGGCGTCAATATTTTAACCACCTATCCACTCAGTTTAACCGGAGGTGCGGCCTCTTTTTCTGATTCCGCGCAATATGGTTTAATCCTGGCCGGATTATCTCAGATGGCCGCGCAAATTTCCGAGTTTAATAACGTGCCTCCAGGGAATATCTACACATCGATTAAACTGGCCGACACGATGGCGATCGACGCTTCGGATGGCATTCTGGATGGGAAACAAAATGGCCAGCAGATTTACCTCGGGAGCTATCCGCTCGACTCTTACAACTACCGGTCGAAGCTGGGACAGGCCGCCGTTCTCTTTCTGACAAACCCCAATAATCGCTCCGGATTGGGATGGAACGAGGTCATTGCTTCCCTGAACACCATTGCCGCGATGATGAACGCTCTATTTCCATCCGGCGACCTCCCGAAGCCGATCGACCAAATACCGCCGGCGATTACTTTTAACCTGCAGAACAATACGGCAGTTAATAAAATAGTCACCGTTACCGCTCATGCCGCCGACCCCTCGGGAATTGCCGGTTTAACGCTAACTCCCGGCATTTCAATTACCCCGCAATTTCAAGGCCAGCAGGGAGATATTTCAACCTATCTCTATACCTTTGACTCGACCCAGATTCCTGACGGGAACATCACCTTTACCGGCATCGCCGTTGACCGGGCGGGAAATCAGGCGCAAGCTTCAATAACCCTTCG
Source organism: Nitrospirota bacterium (assembly GCA_016201875.1). Taxonomy (GTDB): domain Bacteria; phylum Nitrospirota; class Nitrospiria; order JACQBW01; family JACQBW01; genus JACQBY01. The sequence goes on along the minus strand of JACQBY010000066.1, from coordinate 831 downwards.
AATTTCTAACACGCCGCCTGTATTGAATATGACCCTCCCGAACGGTCCTTGATAATTCCAATCTGGGCATCGCGTCAGTCATTGTAGGCTCTGTTCCGGCCACAATCACCACTTCGGCAACCTTTACCGCTTCTGTCTCACTCGTCTCCGGGAGTAACCCGATCGACATTGTCGCAACCGATCAATTGGGAAATATCACCGCCATCAAGGGGTATATCCTGATCCTGGACAACATCCCTCCGACAGTATCCGTTAACTCAACTCCGTATTTTGATGAAACCCTGATGACCTTTTCTTTTCAGCCACCGCAAATCAACTATTCTACAGCCGGAGTTGCTCAGACAACATTTGGCGCCACAAACACAGTCATTAACAAAAATCAGGCCCGGCTCTCTATTGGTACCGGAGGGATCAATACACCTAATTTAAATATTTTGAACCTTCCGTATTACAGTATTGCAGTCAATGACTCCGGTTACCCCTCCACCCCATTTAATCAACTCCAGGTCTTATACTCTTTCTCGCAAAAGAAAATGAACGATTCGGCTTATACCATTATTAAAGATTTTTCTCCGGCTCTGATCGACGCTTCCAATACTTCCGGAAACGGCTATTTAATCCCCATCGCGGTTGAAACGCTTGATCCGCTCCTGGCTCAGACAGACCCTTCGACGTTAAACAGGGTTCAGATTAAGGTCATCGATTGGGCAGGGAATATCACCTATCAGGATTTAATCTTCACGATCAATCTCCTTTCACCCCCGCTTTACCTGGCAGAAGATACGGTTTTTCCCTCCTCATCGACGCAGGATAAAACATCCCTTTATTCTT